>CAKPDZ010000001.1 GCA_934149155.1 uncultured Clostridia bacterium
TTTATTTTTTCCATTTCCTTATATCGTGGTTATTTTATCACATTCTATGCAAAAAATAAAGGTTCTTAATTAATTTTTATCTATTTTTCCTCTTCTTTGACTAATTTTAGCATAATGCAAATAATTTTACTAAAATTTAATAAGAGGACACCTATTTTAGGTCTCCTCCTTAATTTAACAACTATTTTTTTAACTCAACTTAATAAAAATTCACTTAAAAGCATTTTCATATCGTCTTGCTCTAATAGTGCCTCATACTTTCCTGCCTTTTTTTGCGCAAACTCTTTATATCTTTCTTCAAACTCAAAATCCACATATTTTTTCCTTTTCTTTAAATATTTAATATATTCTTCTATACTATTTTCAACATTTATTTCAAGTTCATATGCTAACTTACCTCGATTCCTTGGCAAATAATATTTTTTAAAAGCATCTTTTATTAATTCTTTGTTCTTATTAAGTCCATACTGATACTTAAAATTAGTGTTTAATAACTTCCGCCAACAGCCTTCTGGATTCTCATAAGAATCTAATAGTCTTCTCGCTATTACTTCGTTGTCTTCCCAAATATAAGGTGGTCTAAGCATGCTCTTTGTAGATTCATACAAATCTTCCATCTTTTTTATCTCTTTCTTTAATTCCTTACTTTCTTGCAAAACTTCATAAAGTTTTCTCATAATAGTTGCCTCCTTTAATAATAAGTATTTACTTTAACGATAATACTATTATAGCATATATATAAGCAAATTACAATGAACACTTGCCAAAACTATATAAACACTTAAATACAAATTTCCTTTTCTAAATAAGTAGAATAAATGTATACATTATCAACCTTTCTTTGCAGAGCCTCTTCTAGTGCATCCTTATATAGCTTTAGCTGTACCTTATATCTATCAATTAAAACCTGTTCATTCCTATCTTCAACATAATCAGTCTTAAAATCAACTAATACAAGTTCATTATTAGAATTAATATAATATAAATCTATCACACCTTGTACCAAAACATTTTCTTCAAGATCTTCATGATAAATTTCTTTAGCAGGAATGCTAATATAAAACGCTTTTTCTCTTTGTACCACATGGGCATGAGTCATTTCCTCCCAAAGTTTAGATTTTGTAAATTGATAAACCTTATTTATATTAATACTCTCAGCTTCTTTATGTGTTATTATTTTTCTATTTTCTAAATCTTGTATAAGTTCTTTAATCTGGTTATATGTATAGTTTTTATTGTTTAAATCCAATTTCTGCATACATAAATGTATCAATGTACCTTTTTGTGCATTTGTAATTTTAATATCATTATCATCTTGTAAAAACTTAGGTACATTTGCACATTTGGGACCGGTTCTCTGCTGTGCATTTTTTTGCGCATTTGGGACCGGTTCTGTTTTGCGCATTTTTATTTCTGTTACTGAAGTCTTGGTAGGAATAGTTGTTGCATTTTGATGTTTATACTTATATTCTAGCATATCCAAAATCTTTTCTTGACTAATTTCATCATTTGCATCATCATTTATATATGCGTCAGCTCCATTTATATCATAATTTTCTAGTTTCTTTATTATATCTTCAGCCTCATTATCTTTTTCATCATTTTTAGCCTCACCACATATTTTTAATACATCTCTTTTTTTGCTGATATTTATATCCGCAAGTTCTTTCATCACATTTTCGTTATACATATATACTAGTTCAATCCAGTCTAAATACGTCTTACATTTTTTTAATAAAATCGAATTCAATTCATTATATTTGTCATGCATTTCTTGCAAATCTTTTTGTTTATCTGCTGTTGAATAACCTGTAATAATTAGTTTTTCTTTTGCTCTTGTTAATGCAACATATAGTACTCTCATTTCTTCTGATAATGTTTCTAACATTATTTGATTTCTCATTGCTTGTTTTGATAATGTATCATATTCAATTTGTCTATCATAATCAATATATTTTACACCTATTCCAATTTCTGGATGTAATAAAATTTTATTATTTAAATCTTGCATATTGAATTGCTTTCCTGTTCCAGATAAAAATACCACAGGAAATTCAAGTCCTTTACTTTTATGAATACTCATTATTCTGATTACATCATCATTTTCTCCTATTACCTTTGCTGAATCCATATCCTTACTGCTTGTTTTTACTTTTTCTATATAATTTATAAAATTGAATAGACCTTTAAAACTGATACTTTCACATTGTTTTGCTCTTTCAAATAGCATTTTTAAGTTGGCTTGTCTTAATTCTCCATTTGTCATTAATCCAACATAATTGTAATATCCTGTGTCATTATATATTTTCCAAATTAGTTCGTCTAAACTTAAATATTCTTGTTCTTTTCTCCACATTTCTAAATTGTTTAAAAATACGTCAATCTTAGTACGTAGCTCAGTATTTACAGTTTGTTTTGCTTTTAAGATTGTATT
Organism: uncultured Clostridia bacterium; assembly: GCA_934149155.1. Lineage (GTDB taxonomy): Bacteria > Bacillota > Clostridia > TANB77 > CAG-508 > CAG-269. The sequence goes on from CAKPDZ010000001.1 coordinate 2,435, forward strand.
ATAAAAATTGTCATATTTATCACTTAATCTAATTTCGACTAATTCATTATCTGTAAAGCCTCCAATCATAGATCTCATAACAGCTACTAAAGGAATTTCCTGTAATGGATTATCTATAATTTTTAATAGGCTCATTATTGTTTGAATTTCTATACTTTCTAAATATTCTGCTGATGAATCACTAAATACTGGCATCCCTAAATTTAAAATTTCTTTTTCAAATATTGGTGCAGGTTCCTTTGTTGATCTTAATAGGATCACTATATCTTTATATTTGATGTCTCTTTTTTCTTGTTTTTTGGCATCATATACTTGAAAATTTTTTTCTATTAATTGCTTGATTCTGTTTGCTACAAATTTTGCTTCTAATTCAATATTTTCTACTCTTTCTTTTTCTTCTTCTGAATCGCTCTCCTCTTCATATCCACTGTCCCCTTTATATGAAAATGCAGACGTGGCACTAGCTTTTTGCTCTGCTGCCAAATCCTCATCCTCAACAGCATCATCTGTAAGCAATATATCAATCTCCGCTTTTAAATCTTGTTTTGTATCTTCATAGTTTGCGCCTAAATTCAAGTATTCTTCTTCTGTATAGTTCAATTCTCCTAATTCTTCACTCATTATATTTGCAAATATCAGATTAGAAAAATCTAGCACTTCTTTTCTACTTCTAAAGTTTTTGAATAATTGAATTTTTAAGTCATCTTCCTTTCCTTTGTTGCCTTTAGTTTGATATGTTTTGTACTTTTCTAAAAACAAATCCGGTCTTGCTTGTCTGAATTTATAAATACTTTGTTTTACATCTCCTACCATAAAAATGTTGTTTCCTCTTGAAATTGATGTTAAGATATATTCTTGCACTAAGTTACTATCTTGATATTCATCAATTGCTATTTCTTCATATTTTTCTTGATATTTCTTCGCTATTTCTGATGGAGTGCCATCTTCATTTAATAATATTTTTAGTGCAAAATGTTCAACATCACTGAAATCTACAATGTTTTTATCTTTTTTTCTCTTTTCGAATTTTTGTCCAAACTCTATAATAATGTTTTCTAATTTTTTTAGTACAGAATACATATCATTTATATCTTCATTTGCTTCTTTTGAATTGAATATTAATATTTTTTCTGTTACTTTTTTCAAGTTTGCTTTTACCGTATCTCTTGCTGATTTTGCAATATCTTTGGCTTCTAATGTTATTTTTTTATCTGTAACCCAAGTTTTAAATTTTATATTTGATGCTATTTCATAAGCTTTGTCCCATGAGTTTAAGTTTATTCTTAGCATTTCTAATTGCTCTATATCATCATTAATAATTAAATAATATTTTTCCAATTCTGGATATTTTGCTAAATTTTGCTTTTCTGCATCTAATTTTAGTTCAGCATCTTCTACAACTTCTTTTACTTGTTTTAATAATAAATTCCCCCATATTGTATCAGCAAAATTTTCTTCTAGCTTATCTGCTAGATTAAACATTTCTATCTTTTCATTTAACCATTTTTCCGGAAATGGATTACTTTGAATATATGTATAGATTTTCAAAATCAATTCTTTTAGTGGCGTATCGTCTTTATAGCTTGTATATGTATTTATCAGCTTTGTAAAGTCTTCATCTTCTGCTTCATATTTTTCTTCAAATAAATCTTCTAGTACATCTTGTTTTAATATTTCAATTTCTGTAGTGTCTCCTATTCTAAAGTTTGGTGCTATATCTATTTCGAAAAAATTATTTCTTACAACGTCTAAACAGAAGGAATCTATTGTACATATACTTGCTTTATTTAATAATGTTACTTGTCTTTGTAGTTTCTCATTTTCTGGATCTTCATCTATCTTTTTGTATATTGCGTTTAATACTCTTTCTCTCATTTCTGATGCTGCTGCATTTGTAAATGTTACTACTAATAATTTGTCTATGTCTATGTTTTCATTTATTATTTTATTTATTATTCTTTCTACTAGTACTGCCGTTTTTCCACTTCCAGCAGCTGCTGCTACTAATATATTACTGCCTTTTTCATAGATTGCTTGTTTTTGCTCTTCTGTCCATTTTACTTCATTTGCCATGCTTCTTTTCATTCCTTTCATATGTGCTACTTTTGCCCTATTCCAATAATTATATGCATTTTATCATATAGCATAAAAAAAGTACACATATTCTTTTTAATATGTGCACTTAATTTATTTATTCATTTTCGTCTTTTTTATCTTCTTCAATTTCTTCTTCTAAGATTTTCTCTTCGCTCAAATCAACTAAATCTTTCATAGTAAGATTGATTTTTCCTTGATCATCAATTCCAATAACTTTAACAGGAACTTTATCTCCAGGTTTAACATAATCTTCAACTTTATTAACTCTTTCTTTAGCTATCTTAGAGATATGAACTAAACCTTCTTTACCTCCACCGATATCAACAAAAGCACCAAATGAAGTAGTTCTAGTAACTGTTCCATAATAAATTTGTCCAACTTCGAACTCTCTAACAATATCTTCTATCATATCTAAAGCTTGGAATGCTTTATCCTGATCTGGAGAATATATCATAACTTGTCCATCTTCTTCGATATCAATTTTAACACCTGTTGCATCAATGATTTTGTTAATAGTCTCTCCACCTTTACCTATTACATCTTTGATTTTTTCAACCTTAATTTGAGTTGTAACTATTTGTGGCGCATATGGAGAAATTTCTTCTCTTGGTTCAGCAATAACTGGCTTCATAATATCATCTAATATATGTTGTCTTGCTTTTTTTGTTCTAGCAAAAGCTTCTTCTATTATTTTATATGATAATCCATCAACTTTAATATCAACTTGGATAGCTGTAATACCTTTTTCTGTACCACCAACTTTGAAATCCATATCTCCAAAGAAATCTTCAAGACCTTGGATATCTGTTAACATTACATAATCGTCTGGATTTTCTGGGTTTGTTACTAAACCTGTAGAAATACCAGCAACTGGTCTTTTAATTGGAACACCTGCATCCATTAAAGATAATGTGCTTCCACAAATACTTGCTTGAGATGTTGAACCATTTGAAGATAATACTTCTGATACAACTCTTATAGCATAAGGGAATTCTTCTTTTGATGGAAGTACTGGAACTAATGCTTTTTCTGCTAAAGCACCATGACCAATCTCTCTTCTTCCTGGTCCTCTTGATGGTCTAGCTTCTCCAACACTATATGCTGGGAAATTATATTGATGCATATATCTTTTTGATGTTTCTGTATCAATTCCATCTAAGTCTTGTTCTTCACTTAACATTCCTAATGTTACTATTGACATTACTTGAGTTTGACCTCTTGTAAATATAGCACTTCCATGTGTACGAGGTAATACTCCGGCTTCGCATGATAATGGTCTTATTTCGTCAATTGCTCTTCCGTCAACTCTTTTGTGTTCATAGAATATCATATCTCTTACACATTTTTTCTCTAATTTATAAATCGCTTCTCCAATTTCTTGAGCTCTTTCTGTAGCAGATTCTTCTCCTAATTTTTCTGTAACAGCTGATGTGATTTCGTCTGATAATGCAGATACATTATTGTCTCTAGTTTCTTTGTCAACTTCTTGAACTGCAATTTTCATTTTTTCTGTGAAATTGTTTTCTAAAAATTCATATAAATCGTGGTCAACTGCAAATGATTTGTATTCAAATTTTGGCTTTCCAATTTCATCTTTCATTTTTTGAATAAATTCACATATTTTTTGTATTTCTGCATGTCCTTTTTTGATTGCCTCTAACATAATATCATCTGGAACTTCATTAGCTCCGGCTTCAATCATTGCAACTTTTTCAGCTGTTCCTGCAACAGTTAAAGTTAAATCACTTTTTTCTCTTTGAGCTTCTGTTGGATTTATAACGATTTCTCCATCAACTAAACCTACATTTACTGCTGCTGTTGGTCCACCAAATGGGATATCAGAAATTGATAACGCTGCTGAAGCTCCTATCATTGCTGCTACTTCTGGTGAATTGTCTTGTTCTACACATAGAACTGTTGCAACAACAACAACATCATTTCTAAAATCTTTTGGGAATAATGGTCTTAAAGGTCTGTCAATTGCTCTTGATGTTAATATTGCTTTGTCACTTGGTTTTCCTTCTCTTTTTTGATAAGATCCTGGAATTTTTCCAACTGAATATAATTTTTCTTCATAATCTACTGATAATGGAAAGAAATCAATCCCATCTCTTGGTTCTTTTGATGCTGTAACATTTACCATTACTACAGTATCTCCATATTTTACAACTACACTTCCATTTGCTAGTCCACATAGTTTGCCTGTTTCTACTACAAGTTTTCTTCCTGCTAATTCTGTTTCATAACTTTTAAACATATTTTTCCTACCTTTCTTTTTTACAGCTAAAGAATATTTTATTACAGTCATTATTCTCAGCCTTGTTTTAATTTACACCTATTTTATTTTTGATTTATACTTATGGTTTTATTTATGGCTTGTATTTACGTCACAGCAAACTAGATATAGATTGTAACCTCTATAATATTTTAAACTTCCACATTTGCTTTTATGTTATTAGTAGCAGTAATACATTTGCATCATCTGTTTAAATTTAAAACATTATACAAGCTACCTTTCTAATCTTAGTTTCCCGCTCTTATCTTGATAATCACTACAATTTCAAACTATAATTAACCTAATAAAAGGACGTCGCATGTCGCAAACGCCCTTTTACATACAACTTATCAACTATTTTCTTAGTCCTAATCTTTTAACTAATTCTTTATATGCATTTTCGTCTTTTTTAGCTAAGTAGTTTAATAAATTTCTTCTTTTACCAACCATTTTTAAAAGACCTCTTCTTGAATGGTTGTCTTTTTTATGAACTTTTAAATGCTCTGTTAATTCATTAATTCTTTCTGTTAAAAGAGCGATTTGAACTTCTGAAGATCCAGTATCTTTTTCATCTCTTCTATATTCATTAATGATTTGTTGTTTTCTTTCTGCTGTCATAATAACACCTCCTATTTCCTTTTTTTCTCCTTATACCGAGCTACAATAATAGGTGTGTTTTATTGTGCTAAGTTTAAGGAACATTTTTACATAACTATTGTACTATACTTTACATTAAAAATCAAGCATTTATGGAAAATTTTTGCACTTTTGCACTTTTGAAACCGGTTCTGTTTTGTGCAAAAAATTAAGTACCTTGACAAAGTCAAAGCACTTAATATTTTTTATTATCTTAAATTAAATTCTTACAATTCCTCCAAGAACCTTTTTTTCTATTCCTTTAGAAAAAGTTTGTGCTCCTCCTAAAAGAACTACAACGTCTCCTTTTTCAAGAATTTCTTTTTCTTGGAATTTTTGAATTCCTTTTTCAACTGTTTCTTCAATTGTTTCTTCACTTTCAACAAATACTGGAGTTACATTCCAAGCTAAAGCTAATTGATGGAATGTTCTCTTATTATCTGTTACAGCTAAGATTGGGCATCCAGCTCCTAATCCTGATAATGTTCTAGCAGAATCTCCTGTATGTGTATATACAACGATTGCATCTGCATTGAAGTTTTTAGCTGTTACACATGAAGAATATGCAATTTTAGCTTCATCATCTGATAAATCTAAATATTCATTGTTATCAAATCTCTTCCAGTAATGGATTTCTGGTTCTACTCTATTTGCTATTTTTACCATTGTTTGAACACATTCAACTGGATAATCACCTTGTGCGCATTCTCCTGAAAGCATAATTGCACTTGTTCTATCATAGATAGCATTTGCTACGTCACTTGCTTCTGCTCTTGTTGGTAATGGTTGATGTGTCATTGATTCTAACATTTGTGTAGCTGTTATAGCTGGTTTGAATAATTTGTTAGCTGTTCTGATTATTCTTTTTTGAACAACTGGTGGTTCTGTAAAGTTTGTTTCTGTAGCCATATCTCCACGAGCAATCATTTGAGCATCAGCTTCGTTAAGAATATCATCTAAGTTTGATAAACCTTCAACATTTTCGATTTTTGTAATAATTTGGATATCTTTTCCACCATTTTCGTCTAATATTTTTCTTACTTGTCTTATATCATCTAAGTTTCTTGCAAATGAAATTGCAACAAAATCATAATCATGTTCACAAGCTGTTTTTAAATCTGCTATATCTTTTTCAGCTAATCCTGGTAATCTGATTATTGTTCCAGGTAAGTTCATTGTTTTTCTACTTCCTAATCCATTTCCATGAACGACTGTTGTAACTATATCTTTTCCAACAACTTCGTCAACTTTTAATTCGATTGCACCATCATCAATTAAGATTTTTGTTCCTGGTTTTACATCTTTATATAATTCTTTATATGTTATAGAAACTTTTTCTTCATCTCCTGTAATATCTTCATTAACTAATGTGAATTTTTGACCATCTTTTAATTGGATTTTTGTATTTTTTCCTGTATATAACATTCCTGTTCTAATTTCAGGCCCCTTCATGTCTAATAGCAATGCAATTGGTAAATCTTTTTCTTCTCTTAATTTAATTATTGTTTCTGTTTTTTCTGCTTGTTCGTCCCAACTTCCGTGTGAATAGTTGATTCTACAAACATTTAACCCTGCCTCGAATAGTTCTTCTAATTTGTTTTCACTTGCTGGACCGATTGTTCCTACAATTTTAGTTTTTCTTAAATTTTTCACTTTGAATTCCTCCTTAAATTTTTACAATTATTTATTGCTATTATACTATTTTTGTTGATATTTTATACAATTTGTATCATACAATAGCTTATTTTCTACTTTTTAATTCCATAGTTACTGCATCAATTATAAAAGTCAGCACAAAAACGCCTTAGCGGCGTTTGTCGTTTTTATTCTTCTACTTTTTTTGCAACTACTTCTTTTCCATCATAGTAACCACAGTTTGAACATACTCTATGTGGTAATACTGGTTCATGACAATGTGGGCAAGTAGCAAATTTTGGTTGTTCTACTTTCCATGTTGATCTTTTTGAATGTGTTCTAGCTTTTGACCATCTTCTTTTTGGTTGTGCCATCTTAATCCCTCCTCGCATAAGATATATGTATATATCTGTTCATTTTTTACTTATTTAAAATATCATCATTTTCTAACATTACTGTTTCCAGTAAATCACAACTGATTTTGTCACTTTAAAATTATACAAGTATTTTTTCAATTTGTCAACAGCTTTTGGAAATTTTGTACAACTTTTATGCAACTTTCACTAAAATACTGCATATATTATAAAATGAACAACTAAATTTATTTGATTGGAGGCTTTATTTTTATGTGTGGAATTGTTGGATTTGTGAATTATAAACAAAATCTTATAAAATATAGACAAACTTTAATTAATATGAATACTGCTCTTTCTAGGCGTGGTCCTGATGAAGAAGGCTATTACTTAAGAGAACATATTGCAATGGCTCATAAACGTTTAATTGTTATTGACCCTGATGGTGGCAAACAACCTATGGCACAAAATGGAACCATTCTTGGGACAAAACAGAACCGGTCCCAAATGCGCAGTGAGCAAAACAGAACCGGTCCCAAATGTGCAAAAAGTTTTAGTTTATAATGGTCAAATTTATAATACAAATGAATTAAGGCAAATATTAGAAGCAAATGGTTTTACATTTGAAGGCCATAGTGATACAGAAGTATTATTAAAAAGTTATATTTATTATGGAAAAGATGTAGTTCATCATTTAAATGGTATTTTTGCTTTTGCTATTTGGGATGAAAAAAACGAAGAGCTTTTTATGGCTAGAGATCATTTTGGTGTTAAGCCTTTATTTTACACTATGCAAAATAATTCTTTTATTTTTGCATCTGAAATTAAAGCTATATTCCAATACCCTGGCATACAACGAATCTTAGATTCTCAAGGTATTTCTGAATTGTTTGGTATTGGTCCTGCTCATACTCCTGGCACTACTATTTTTAACAATATTTTTGAATTAAAACCTGCACATTTTGCAATCTTTAATCGTTCTGGGCTTCATATTGAAAGATATTGGAAATTAAAAACTGCACCTCATACTGATAATTTTGCTCAAACATGTGCCCATTTAGATTTTCTTTTAAAAGATTCAATTACTAGTCAATTAGTTTCTGATGTGCCTTTATGTACATTTCTGTCTGGCGGCCTAGATTCAAGCATTATAACTAAATATGCTTCTGACTATTGTTTTGAACATAATTTACCACCACTTGATACTTATTCAATCGACTATGTTGATAATGATAAAAACTTTGTAAAGAGTGATTTTCAGCCAAATTCTGATAATTACTACATAAATTTGATGGTCAGCAAACTTCATACTACTCATCACCCTATTGTTATTGATACTCCTGAACTTGCAAACTATTTAGAAGATGCAATGATTGCCAGAGATATGCCTGGAATGGCTGATATTGATTCTTCTCTTTTATTGTTTTGTAAATATGTAAAACCAACTGCTACTGTCGCCCTTACTGGCGAGTGTGCTGATGAAATTTTTGGTGGATATCCATGGTTTTTCCGTGAAGATGCTCTTAAAAGTGGAACTTTTCCTTGGTCTATTGCTATTGATGAACGTCAAACTTTACTTAATCCAAGTATTGCTAAAAAAGTCAATTTAAAGGATTATATAAATTACAGATACACTGAAAGTCTTGATCAGGTTGAATTTCTTGATACTGATTCTCCAGAAACTGCTGAAAAAAGAAAAATCTCACATCTTACTCTTAACTGGTTTATGCAAACTCTTCTTGACCGTTCAGATAGAATGGCTATGTACAATGGTTTTGAGCTTCGTGTTCCATTTTGTGATTATCGTTTAGCTCAATATGTTTGGAATATTCCTTGGGAAATAAAGGCTCTAAACGGACGTGAAAAAGGCTTACTTCGCTATGTTTCTCGTAAATTCTTACCAAATGAAATTGTTGATAGAAAAAAGAGTCCTTATCCAAAGACTCACAATCCAACTTATTTAGCAAAGGTTAAATCTATGCTTTCAGAAATAATGGCTAATCCTCATGCTCCTATTAATTATCTATTAAATAGAGATTATATTTTAAATATTCTTCAAACTGATGGTAAAGCATTTTCTAGACCTTGGTTTGGGCAACTTATGACCGGTCCACAATTAATGGCTTATCTTTGCCAAGTTAATATGTGGCTTGAAAAGTATCAGCCTACAATGCACATATAAATATGCATATATAAAATAAGTGGGATATAATGTCCCACTTATAACTTACATATAATATATTAATATTCCTAACAGAATAAGCCCATTGCCTAAGATTTTCTTTTTAGTAATCTTTTCGCCAAGAATTCTATTACTTAAAATCATTACAAAAAGATAACCCAAAGATTCTATTATTGGCTCGTTTTTATAAGGAACCCCTTTTAGCCCAAACACTACAAGCACAGTCGAGATTACCATTAAAATATAACCTGTTATTACATATACATTTAAATATTCTTTTAAAACTGAATTATAAGATTTGGAAGCACTTTTTTTCAAAATAATTTGAGATATTGAGCTTACCAAAACTGCCAAAATCAATAATACTACATATTTATTCATCTTCATTATTCACTATAATTGTTCCTATTATTACAATTAATACTCCTATTACATTTTTTATTGTTATTGTATCATTAAATATTAGAATTGCCCATACAATTGACCAAAGTAATCCCATAGCTTTATTTGCATACGCTATTGAAACATCAAATTTTTTCAATAATTGTTGCCAAACAATTGCATATACACCTAAAATCATCATTTCTATTCCATAGTATAATATAAATTGAAATGACATAAATTCTTGGCCTGATGCAAATTTAGCACAAACAGTTGATAATGTATATATTGCAATAACAATCTGAAGAATACATATATCTTTTAACTTTGTTTTCTTCTTTTTTTCGTTATCTAACTTTACTAATTTTGTTTTATCTACTTCTTCATTCATTAGAAATTAATTCTCCTTTTCTAAATTGCTAAAATATAATATCCATATCTTGTTGAGCTATCAACAATTTTATGAGAATTTATTTTTTCTATAGGACTTACATAATAAATATATTCTGGGTGTTCTTTTTTTACTTTTTCTAATTCTTCTACATCAGATTCTGTAAAAATAAAATTGATAACCGCCTTTTTAGGTTCTACAACTTTTGTAAAATCTGGTACATTTCCTAAAGCAACATCTATAACCATTTTTAAAAAATCATATCCTGTTGAAATTTTTACTAAATCTGAGCCTATGCAATCTCCACCCATTCTAGCTCCAATTTCAATTATCTTTACTTTTCCATCAGATGTAATTTTAAATTCTGCATGTGATGCTCCATTTGTAATTTTCAAACTATTTAATCCTGCAAAAACTTCTTTTTTTATTTTCTCTAACATTTCTGAATCTAATCCTGCCGGTTGAGTATGTCCTGTTTCTATAAAATGTGGTGCACCTGTTGTTTGCTTTCTAGTTACTGTCAACAATGTATGTTTTCCTTTATACGAAATACTTTCAGCACTAAACTCATCTCCAGTTATATATTCTTCTATAATAGCCATTTTTTCAAATGAAACCTCTATTGCATTCTCTATTGCTTCTTTTAACTTTCCAGATTTTACTTCTTCCCAATTTTCTATTTTATTGATTGATCTGCTTCCAGACCTGTCTGTTGGTTTTACAATAATTGGCATTGAAAAATCACTTATTTTAGATATTTCTGCTTTTCCTGCACCTGCAACTTTTGCAAATTTAGGAACTGATACTCCATTTGTTAAAAATGCATTTCTCATTTCATATTTATTTGTAGATAATTTTGTACATTCAAGGCTATTTCCTATAAGCCCTAATTTATCTGCTAAATAATTTACTGTTAATGTTGCCAAATCTGATGCAACTGAAATAACTGCATCAGGTTTTATTTCTTTACATTTATCTAATATCTTATCTTTTTCTACTATACTTATTGGATAAAAATAATCTGCAAAGTCAGCACCAACAGCACCTTCTGCCCAAGCAAATACATGCGTTTCATACCCTAGTTCTTTAGCTTTTATTATGAGTGGCATCTGAAAATTATTTGCTCCTATAATAACAATTTTTTTCATTTAGAAACTTCCTTTCTTCCACTTGATTAGTGAATTAATTAGTTTTTTCATAAAATTCTTTTATTGCTTTTATTACTTTATCTTGTTCTTTTCGAGTTAATCCATAATACATTGGCAATCTTACTAGCTTTTCACTCTCAGCTGTTGTATATTTATCTTCTCCATTAAACCTTCCAAATCTCTTTCCTGCTGGAGAATCATGTAATGGAATATAATGAAATACAGATTGTATTTCTTTTTCTTTTAAGTATTTAATCAGTGCTGTTCTTTCTTCCAGATTTTTCGCTTTTATGTAAAACATATGTGCATTATGAGTACTATATTCTGGAACATATTGCAATGTTATTTTTCCACTATTTTCTAGTTCTTGTAAATTTTCTTTATAATACTCCCATGCAGATAATCTTGCATTATTAATTTCTTCTGCTATTTCAAGTTGAGGATATAAATATGCACAATTTAATTCGCTTGGCAAATATGATGAACCATAATCTACCCATGTATATTTATCAATTTCTCCTCTAAAGAATTTATTTCTGTTAGTTCCTTTTTCTCTTATTATTTCAGCTCTTTCTATCAATTCTGGATCATTTATTACAATAGCTCCACCTTCTCCCATGCTGTAATTTTTAGTTTCGTGAAAACTATAACATCCAAGATCTGCAATTGTTCCTAAATATTTTTCTTTGTATTTAGACATAAAACCTTGTGCTGCATCTTCTACAACTTTCAAATTGTGTTTCTTAGCAATTTTCATAATTTTATCCATATCTGGTGAAATTCCTGCATAGTGAACTACTGCAATCGCTTTAGTTTTAGAAGTTATTGCTTCTTCAATTTTATTTTCATCAATATTCATTGTTTTAGGATTTATATCTACAAAAACAACTTTTGCCCCAACCATAATAAATGCATCTGCTGTTGATACAAATGTATATGATGGCATTATTACTTCATCTCCTGGTTGTAAATTCAATAAAATTGCAGTCATCTCAAGAGCATCAGTACAAGATGTTGTTAATAATACTTTTGTGGCATTAAATTTATCTTCCATCCATTTACTACATTTTTTTGTAAATTCTCCATCTCCACAAATTTTTCTACTTTTTATTGCTTTTTTTATACAATCTAATGAACCTTCTACATAAATTGGTATATTAAATCCTATCATTTTTATCCTCTTCTTTCTATTTTAGTTATAAGCCGGTATTACATATGCGAATATCGCTTTAAATGATATTGCAATAATTAATAACATTATCATTATAATTATAATATTTCTTATTTTTTCTGACTTTATAAATTTTTCTAGCATCGTCTGAATTCCATTTACCACAAAATACATAAATGGTATTATAATTCCCATTATATATCTACCCTGTGGTTGAAAATCACTTGTATATGAATATATAATGCTTAAAAGTATTGGTATAATAATTGCTATTACAAAAATATAATTTAAAATATATTTACTTTTTTCCTCTTTTTTATAAATAAATAAATCTTTAAATTTTAATAAACATCCAAGTCCTCCTATTAACCAAAGGCTCAAATATGAATAATATATTTTATTTGACATTAATATACTCTGATATCCGAACATTCCCACAAAACTTTTGACTGTTGTCTTAGCCCATGCATCTTCATTTAACATGTGCCAAATACTTTCATTACTATTCTCTGGTGTTTTTCTTGCTGATGGCTTATATTGTTCTAAAGCATATTTATTTCCATATTCATTTTGTGTTTTCGTTCCTAATATATCTCCATCATAAATTATTGCATTCCTTACAAACCACCAACCAGCAACTGCAAAAGCTACACTTGCTACTATTAAAGCTTTTTTTGCAATTTCTTTTGCATCCATTTTGTTCAAAACAGCTGAACTTAAGCAAATTAATACACTACATATAATATATCCATATGCATTGTAATATGTTAAAGCACAAAAACCAACTGCTCCACCTAGTAATATACAATGTTTTGTTTTCCAATTGCTTTCCAATCCTAATATCCATAAATAAATTATCATAGATATTGCTAAAATTGCAGTTGAATCATTATTTATATACGAAGCTAAAAATGCAGTTATTGGCTGAAATGCAATAAATACTATAAATAAATATTTGTAAATTCTTTTATCTTTAAAAAGTTTATTCGCAATCTTTATTACAAAGTATATTGTCAATGTCATACTTATTGTGCTTACAAGCCTTGCCGCTACTACTAATGCAAATTGTTGTGTAGTAAAAATTGATGCTATCTTTACAAATACTGCACAAATCATATATGTAAAAATTGGTTGAAACGCATACGAAATTCCCCAAGCTGAATCTCGTATACTTTCATCTCTTCCATCTGGTATTGAATTATGTTCTGCAATATATTTACAAATATCCCATTTCATTTTTTCATCTGGGCATGAATTATATGGTTGTGATACTGTCCATATTAAATAATAACAAAATAAACCTATTAAAAATATAGTCATTATAATTTTCTTATTTTTTTTGCATATTTCTAAGATTTTATCCATTGTTAGTTTTTTCTCCCTTTTCCACTTTTTCTATAATATATGGTGGTCTTTTTCTTGCCGCATCAAAAGTTCTCCATAAATACTCTCCAAGTATTCCAATTGATAACATTATAATTCCAAATCCCACTAACATAATTATAATAATCGATGCATATCCCTCAACATCAATTATTCCTGTCATTTTTTTATAAATTATAATTACCAACCAAATTAGTGCTATAAAAAAGCTTAAAATTCCTACTGTAGTTATCATTTTTATAGGAAAATATGAAAAACTTAATAGAGAATCATATACTAATTTAATTTTTTTAGATAATGTCCATCTTGATTTTCCTATTTCTCTTTTTTTTCTAACATAAGGAACAGTTGATGTTTCAAAACCTGCCCATAAAATTTGACTCATTAATGAAGTGTTGCATTCTTGAATTTTTACTAGAAAATCTATAACCTGTCTATCTATTAAAAATGAATCAAATCCTCCTTTTGGCATATTGTGTAATGCTAGTTTTCTCATTAAAAATGCATATAAGTTTGAAAATGCTTTTTGCGTAACAGGCTCATCTCTATCTGCTCGTACAGCTAAAACAACTTTACTTCCTTCAATATATTTTTTAATCATATCTAATATCATTTCTGATGGCTCTTGCAAGTCAGCAGCTTTCCTTACAGCGCAATCTCCAGTGCATTGAGACAATCCTGCCAAAATTGCAGAATGTTCTCCAAAATTTCTTGATAATCTTATTGTTTTTATATTAGAATCAATTTTTGCTAACTCTTTCATTACTTTATACGAATTATCTTTTGATCCGTCATCAACAAATATTAATTCATATTCTATTCCTTCTGGTAATTTTGTAAGTACTTTTTCCTTTAAGTCAGCATATAATGGCAAAAGATTATCTTGATTATAATATACTGGAACTACTATTGAAATTTTTTTCATATTTTTATTTCATTTCCCTTCTTTTAATTTTATCACAATATATCAATCACAATATATCAATTTAGTTAAATGCATTTTATTTACGAAATAAAATGTTTTAAAAATTTTCCTGTATAACTTTTCTCGTTTTTGCAAATTTGTTCAGGAGTTCCTACAGCAACAACTTCTCCTCCGGCGTCTCCACCTTCTGGACCTAAATCTATAATATGATCTGCTGTTTTAATCAAATCCAAATTATGTTCAATAACTATAATTGAATTTCCTGTATCCACTAATCTTTGTAGAATATCTACCAATCTGTGAACATCTGCAATGTGTAATCCTGTTGTAGGTTCATCTAAAATATACAAAGTCTTACCTGTAGCACGTTTAGACAATTCTGTTGCAAGTTTTACACGTTGTGCTTCTCCACCAGATAATGTTGTTGATGGTTGTCCCAATTTGATATATCCAAGTCCTACATCATATAATGTTTGGATTTTGTTTTTAATCTTAGGAATATTCTCAAAAAATCCTAATGCTTCTTCTACTGTCATATCTAATACATCAGCAATATTCTTTCCTTTATATTTTACTTCTAGAGTTTCTCTATTATATCTCTTTCCTTTACATACTTCACAAGGTACATAAACATCTGGCAAGAAATGCATTTCAATTTTGTGAACACCATCACCATTACAACTTTCACATCTTCCTCCAGCTACATTAAAGCTAAATCTACCTTTAGCATATCCACGCATTTTTGCTTCATTTGTTCCAGCAAATATGTCTCTTATCAAATCAAATGCTCCTGTATATGTTGCAGGATTTGAACGCGGTGTTCTTCCTATTGGTGATTGGTCTATGTTAATAATTTTGTCTATATTGTTCAATCCTTTTATTTGCTTGCATTTTCCTGGCTTTTCACTTGCACCATTTAATTGTTGCGCAATATTTTTATATAAAACTTCATTTACTAATGTACTCTTTCCTGACCCTGATACACCTGTAATACAAGTAAATACTCCTAATGGAAATTTCACGCTTATATTTTTCAAGTTGTTTTCTGTTGCTCCCACAACTTCAATACACTTTTTATTTCCTTTTCTTCTTTTTGATGGTACATGAATTTGTTTTCTACCACTTAGATAATCTCCTGTAATTGAACCTTTAACTTGCTTGATTTCTTCAGCAGTTCCTTGTGCCATAACATTTCCACCATGCACACCAGCTCCTGGTCCGATGTCTATAATTTGGTCAGCAGCATACATTGTATCTTCATCATGTTCTACAACAATTAGTGTATTTCCCAAGTCTCTTAGTTTTTTTAAAGTGCCAATTAACTTTTCATTATCTCTTTGATGAAGTCCTATACTTGGCTCATCCAAAATATATAAAACTCCTGTTAAGCCTGAACCTATTTGAGTTGCTAAACGGATACGTTGCGCCTCTCCTCCTGATAGTGTTCCTGCACTTCTTGATAAAGTTAAATATTCTAGTCCAACATCAATTAAAAATTGAAGTCTTGCATCTACTTCTTTTAAAATCATTTCTGCAATCATTTTTTGAGAATCTGTCAATTCTAGATTTCTCAAAAATTGTTGAATTTGTCTTATTGACATATCTGTCAATTCATTGATATTTTTATCTCCAATTTTGATGCATAAAATTTCTTTTTTCAATCTTGCTCCATTACATTCATCACAATGCATATTACTCATATACATTTCGTAAAAATCTCTCATACCTTGAGATTTTGTTTCATTATGACGTCTTTCAAGTGTAGGTATTACACCCTCAAATGGTGCTGTGAACTTACGAACCCCTGCATATGATGAATATTCGAAGTCAATTTCTTCATCACCTGTTCCATAAAGGATTTTATCAAGAAAATCTCTAGGCAAATCTTTTATTTTTTTATTTTTGATGTCAATTCCATAATGTTCTCCAATGCTTTCGAAATACATTCTAGCCATTGTATCTCCCTTTTTCATTGTGCTTGACCCAAAAGCTTTTACTCCATCATATAAAGTTTTATTTTTATCTGGAATGATTAAATCCTCATCCATTTTCATCAAATACCCTATACCTGAGCACTTTGGACAAGCTCCATATGGATTATTAAATGAAAACATTCTTGGTGTCAATTCTGGAAAACTGAAACCACAATCAGGACATGCATAATTACAACTGTATAGAATTGTCTTGTCTCCTACAACATCTATCAACACTAGATTATCTGCATGTTTTAGTGCAACCTCAATTGATTCTGTAAGTCTTGCTGTAATTTCTGGTTTGATAACTAATCTATCTACAACAATTTCAATTTCGTGTTTTTTCTTTTTATCAAGCTTTACATCTTCCATATCTGTTAAATCATAGATTTCTCCATCAACTCTAACTCTTGCAAAACCGTCTTTTTGCAAATCTTCAAATAGTTTTGTATATTCACCTTTTCTGCTACGAACAACTGGAGCTAAAATTTGAATTCTAGTACCTTCTTTTAATTTCATAACATTATCTACAATTTGGTCAATTGACTGCTTTTCAATCTTTTTACCACAATTAGGACAATATGGCACTCCAACTCTGGCATATAAAAGACGAATATAATCATAAATCTCTGTAACTGTTCCAACTGTAGAACGTGGATTTTTTGAAGTTGTTTTTTGATCAATTGAAATAGCTGGTGAAAGCCCTTCAATTGACTCTACATCTGGCTTTTCCATTAATCCAAGAAATTGACGAGCATATGAAGATAAACTCTCTACATACCTTCTTTGCCCTTCTGCATATAATGTGTCAAATGCCAAAGAAGATTTTCCAGAACCTGAAAGTCCTGTTATTACTACTAATTTATCTCTAGGTATTTCTAAATTTATATTTTTTAAATTATGTTCTTTCGCTCCTTTTATAATTATTTTGTCATTCATAATTTTCACCTCTTTGTTTTTAATGAACATATCCATTATACAATATTTTTGTTTTTTTGACAATGGTACATTTGGTGCACAGATAAGAACCGTTTCCAAATGTGCAAATAAAAAATTATCACATGTGACTATGAATGTGATAATTTTTTATTTTATAATAATTAAAATATTGTTACTCTAAATCCTATACTCCAATATGATTGTGTAGCTGTATTGTTACTTCTACTATTTATGCTAATCTCAGAAGAAACACTACTTTCATAAGAACCTCCTCTAATTACGCAAGGTTGCGAACTTACATTTGAATTTTCAAGAGTCCATTCCCACACATTTCCTGCTAAATCAAATATATTTTGTTTTGCAAATCCCATAATTGAACCTGTTGTCAATAATGTAGCATTATTTCCGTTTTTATCATA
This sequence comes from uncultured Clostridia bacterium, assembly GCA_934149155.1. Taxonomy (GTDB): domain Bacteria; phylum Bacillota; class Clostridia; order TANB77; family CAG-508; genus CAG-269. The sequence goes on from CAKPDZ010000001.1 coordinate 20,343, forward strand.
CGGAGCTTGCAGCCACGTTGAACCATTATTAGTTGAATATTGAGCTCTTGTATTTGTAATATTATATTTGCTTGATTTATAATTTCCAATAGATGTACTGTTTGTTTTCAACTGTAATTGAATCATTTCTATAGCTACTCCTTGAGCTACTGATTTGGCTTCTATATATTTTTGTACTAAATCCCACTGTATTCCAAACATTAAGCTTCCTGTACGTCCATTAGTACTTGCCTTACTTGCCAATGTTTGAGCTTCGCTACAAGTTACCCAGTTTAATGGATATTGATTTGCTTTAGATGTTGGCATTAAACTTGCACTCGAAGTATTTCCTGTTCGTTTTGTAGATGTTCCCGCTTCATATCTAGCTATATAAAATCCTCCATTTTGGTAAATACTCTTCAACATCTTCTGCTTTAACTCAGTATATGAACTACTAGATATTCCGATAGCATCGCTAGAAGAATATGTGTCACTTGTTGATGTTCCATTTCTGTATGTTAATGCATATTTGTGTAAATCATCTTCAATTTTGTTATATTCTTCATCAGTAAAATCTTTTATGCTTATTCCTGCATTTGGATATACACTTGCCAATCTAGGCACTTCTATCCATACATATTCATTTCCTGAATTATCTTGAATTATTAATCCTGTATCTAATGTTGTTCCCTCAACTTGTTTAAATTCTGAGTTTGGCAAATATGGTCTTGTTCCTGGACCATTTGGTAGATTTGCTGTACCTCCCTGAATTTCGTCATTTGCTTGATATGAGTCGATACTTAATTTTATACTCATTGCAGCAGTAGCATCAGGATTGTCCATAAAATATTTTCCTACAATATAGCCCCATTGCGAATCCAATTCATCATTGTCTCCTGTCCACTCAGCAGTAACTTTTAAATATGCTTTATCTTTTGAAGCAACTTGCAAAGAATGTTCTATTTTTAATGTAAATGGTATTTTAGTTACATCATTAATTATTTCACCTCTCGAAACAAGCTCACCCGTTTCTTGATCAGTCTCTAACGTTGGGTCTTGTATCTTAATAAAATTCCCTTCTGGATCCGGTTTGTCACCTTTTACTAATTCATACGATACTCCAGCAATTGATATTGCTTGAACATTATAGCTTAAGTCAACTAAAGCTTCTCCTTTATTTAATATATCAACAGTTACTGTTTGTTTTTGCATTTGAGGATATAATGTTGGAAATTCAATTTCTATTGGATTTTCCTTTTTTTCATCTCCTATGTAATACTCCATATCCCATGCTGCTACATGTATATTTAGATGATTATTTAATACTTTTGAATATGCTAACCATGCAAATGTTGTCATTATAAGGGCAAAAATAACTAATAAATACTTTCGGAATTTATTTTTCTTATTTTGGTTGGATTTTCTATGTTTACGTAATAAATTTTTCACGTTTTATTTTATTCTCCCTTCTTTTGTTACTTCGTTACATTTTTCTTTCGTCATTGTTTATTATTATAAGTTGCTATTTCATACATTTATATTTTACACTAAATTTATAATTAGCGCAATATCAAATTTAAAAGATTTGCAATTTGCATTATTTTATAGTATAATTAAATTATAAAAACATTAGAGGAGGACTTTTTATGAGCAAATACACAGTCGTAGACTTAAAGTCTACAATACTAGTAACACGGGATAGGAATTTCTTTAAGATTCTTCAATTAGAATCATGGAAAACGGAGTATATCAATTCTGCAAATTTGAAGGGAGCATGTTTTAAATATCCTTCAGATTTTATAAAAGCTTTCAGAAAACCATTTGGTTTACAAAACGTTATTTTGTCAACTGATGCAAAAGAATTTATGGAAGACTTAATTGCATTTAACCGCATTGATAGTTAATGTTCTATCCTAAGAAAAATCCTTTAACTCAGGAGCAGCAATAGCTCCTGAGTTTTTTGCACATTTGGGACCGGTTCTCTGCTGTGCATTTTTATCCCCCTCCTATTAATAATTTAACTATTATTAAAAATAAAGCTCCAGGTAATCCCAAAATTCCGTACTAAAATAGATGTAAACAAGTTTAAACCTATATGAAATCCCCATATTCTCCCGATTAAATTAATAACATAAATAAGTATTCCTCCTAAAATTGAATTAAAAACTAATTTTAAAATCTTTTTTACTGGAATTATAAAAATTTTTCCAATAATAAATAAAATACAAACACAAGATATTATTATAAGAATATTTATATTCACACAATCACCTCAAAAAAAATAATAGTAATTAATATTACTACTATTTTTATGTTCAAATCTGGACAAATATTCTCTATCCTGCAATATTCTTTTTCTTATATACTCTGGCTTTTAATTCTTCTACTTTGTTTAATTCAATTCCTTTTAACTTTGCCATCTTGATTAAATAATCTAATTTAGATTGATGAGCCTTTATTTGATATATATAGTAATCTATCAAAGAATCTTCAGCATATTCAAAATTGCATCTAGCAACTTCTAGTAAATCTTTTGTTTCGATAATTGTTTGTATAATTTCTTGTTCTAATTCTTGTTCACTTTTTCCTTTTATTATTTTTTCTATTAGGTATTCTTCCTTCATTTTTTTCACTCTCCAAACTCATTTGTTTCTTTATTATTATATTCACGTATTTTATAAAATATACCGTAAAGAACAGTTCTGTTCGCTACAAAACCACCTTTAAGAACCGGTTCCTACGGTACTACCGTGAATAATACAATTCCTATAGATTGAATAATAAATAAATTCATCATATTAGACATTAACAAATTATTTGTAGCCTCAATAACACCTAACATATCATTGTTTGAACTCTTATGATGACGTTGAGCCTCAAAAAATGTTATTAATTCTGGAATGCTTGTAACAAATCCAAGTACTATTCCTATAACTACTTCTGGCACATTAAATCTTCTACATAAAACATCTAATGTATTTCCCAATAAATCTCCAATTACAAATAGCAATATTCCTGTCACTAGCAAAATTATAATATCTTTTAAAATTCTTATTTTTTTGTTTTTTCTTATCTTTTGCTCAGTAATCATAGTTGTTTGATTTTTTTCTCCCTCATCAACTTCTACATTATCTAAATACAATTCATGTGCATTATTGTTAATTTTCTTACATCCTAAATACAATATAATTAATAGTGGCACCATTGCTAATTGAAATTCACTTTTTACTGCACTAAACATTAATGGCAAAGCAATAGTGATAATGACTAAAATTATATCTATTTTGATAGCTTGATTTTTCAATGCCTTTTGATTTTTATTTAATGCAATTGCTCCTGAATATTGAATTAGATTGATAACATTTGAACTTAATACATTATAAATACTTGCACCTAGCAATCCTTTAAGACTGGCAGCTCCTATTGTTAGTAACTCTGGTACTGATGTCGCTACTCCTGCAATATTCCCTACTGTTTTAGGTTTTAAATTTAAATTTTCAGCTAAATTTCTTAATGCTCTGACTAATATATATTTAGATATCAAAACTATCAATCCTGAATAAACTACAAATTGAACTATTTCCCATAATAATTCCATAATTTGTCACCACACCTCAACTTTTCACTTAGTTACAATTCACAACAGTATTATTAATTCATAAAAGTATTTATTATAAGCTGTGAATTGTAACTTCACTTAACGCTATTATTTACAAATTATGTGATTTTTATTGATATTTATTGATTTTTGTTATATAATAACGTTATTATATACTTTTAGGAGGAATTGATAGTATGATAGATATTAAATTAATTAGAGAAAATCCAGAATTAGTAAAGGAAAATATTAGAAAAAAATTTCAAAATCAAAAATTAGTTCTTGTTGATGAAGTTTTAGAATTAGATAAGAAAAATAGAGAAGCAAAATTAAATGGTGACAATCTTAGATCTGACAGAAAAAAAACTAGCGAACAAATCGGACAACTTATGAAAGCTGGTCAAAAAGATGAAGCAGAAAAATTAAGACAAGAAGTTCAAAAAATAAATGCTGCACTTGAAGAAAATGAAGCACTTGAAGAAAAATATTCAAATGAAATTAAAGAAAGAATGATGAAAATTCCAAATATAATGGATGCAAGTGTTCCAATTGGAAAAGATGATAGTGAAAATGTAGAAGTTCAAAAATTTGGTGAACCAACTAAACCAGATTATGAAATTCCTTATCATGCAGATATCTTAGATACATTTAACGGTTTAGATAAAGAAAGTGCCGGAAGAACTAGCGGAATGGGATTCTATTATTTAGTTGGCGATATTGCCAGATTACATGAAGCAATGCTTGCTTATGCCAGAGATTATATGATAAATAATGGATTCACTTATTGCATTCCCCCATTCATGATTCGTTCAGATGTTGTTACAGGTGTAATGAGCTTTGAAGAAATGGATGCAATGATGTATAAAATTGAAAATGAAGATTTATTCTTGATTGGTACTTCTGAACATTCAATGATAGGAAGATTCAAAGATCAAATTATCAAAAAATCAGATTTACCAATAACAATGACATCATATTCTCCTTGTTTTAGAAAAGAAATCGGTTCTCATGGATTAGAAGAAAGAGGATTATATCGTGTACATCAATTCGAAAAACAAGAAATGATAGTTCTTTGCGAACCAGAGGATTCTATGAATTGGTATAATAAAATGTGGAAATTAAGTGTTGACTTATTTAGAAACTTCAATGTTCCCGTAAGACAACTTGACTGTTGTTCTGGAGATTTAGCAGACTTAAAAGTAAAATCATGTGATATAGAAGCTTGGAGTCCACGTCAACAAAAATATTTTGAAGTTTGTAGCTGTTCTACATTAGGAGATGCTCAAGCTAGGCGTTTAGGAATACGTGCTAAAGGTGAAAAAGGAAATTATTATCTTCATACTTTAAACAACACTGTTGTTGCTACACCTAGAGGATTAATTGCTGTTATTGAAAATAATTATAATGAAGATGGATCTATTACTGTTCCAGAGGTTTTAAGACCTTATATGGGTGGAACAGCTAAATTAGTACCTGTAAAAAAATAATACAAGACTTTTGAAAAGTGCAATATTTGCACTTTTTTCTTGATATTACCAAATTTGTGTGTTATAATTTTATTGGTATAGTTTTTATGTAACTTTGTTTCTATAATTAGAATAAGGAGGAAAAAAAGATGAGTAACGTATCAATTATTGTAGGGCTTCAGTGGGGTGACGAAGGCAAAGGCCGAGTTTCTCACTTTGTTTCAGATGATGCAATTTGCATTCGGGCAACAGGCGGAAACAATGCTGGTCACACAGTTGTAGCAAATGGTAAAAAATTTGCATTGCATTTATTACCAGCTTCAATTATCAAGCCAAATACAATTTCAATCATCGCACCTGGAGTTGTAATAGATTTAAAGGTTCTTACAGAAGAAATCCAAATGTTACAAAATGCAGGAATTGAAATTAGTCCAAAAAACCTGGTTATCAGCCCAAGATCACATATCATTTTACCGTTTCATATCGAAATGGATAAATACTATGAATTAGTAAAAGGAAAAAATAAAATTGGAACAACGCTTAGAGGAATTGGTCCATGCTATGCTGATAAAGTCAACCGAGTTGGTCTTCGGATGAATGATTTAGTAAATTGTTTAGACTTTGAGCTTCTTGATAAACTTGAACTCTCATATAAAACTGTAAAAACATTGATTTTTAATAGTGATTATAAGGAATCAGAAACTGATTCTTGTCTGCTTTATCATTCTTTTGATTACTGTAAAAAATACAGGTCTTTCTTAAGTCATTTCGTTGCAGACGAACGGAAAATTATTCTTCCGGCACTTGAAAAATCAGAAAAAATTGTAATAGAAGGTGCTCAGTCATTATACCTTGACTTAGATGCAGGAGACTATCCTTATGTAACTTCATCAAATCCTTCAACTTCTGGAACAGCAGCTGCAGCAGGAATTGGTCCTAAATATATTAATAATATTTATGGTGTTATGAAAGCTTATTGTTCAAGAGTTGGAGAAGGACCTTTTAATACGGAACTTTTGAATGAGACTGGAGACCTTATCCGCGAGCTTGGACACGAATATGGTACAACAACTAAGCGCCCTCGCAGATGTGGTTGGCTGGATTTAGTTCGACTTAAAAACGCTACTGCTATCAATGGTGTTACAGCTTTATGCCTTAACCACTTAGATACGCTTGGAAAAGTCGGAACTGAAATCGGCTATATAAAAGTATGCACCTCATATAATTACAATTACAAAGGTATTTATGATGAAATAACTTATGTACCTGTTAATGCAGATGCATGCCAGCCAATTTATGAAACTTTTGAAGGCGGTTGGGACACAACTGGTTGTAAATCTTATGATGATTTACCTGAAAAAGCGAAAGAATTCATCAACTTTATCGAGGAATATACAGGTATTCCTGTAAAATTCATCGGAATTGGACCTGATGAAAAAGACACTATTATAAGATAATATTTATTATGCGTTACAAAAACTTACCATGTAAAGGCTCTTTTTGAGCCTTTTTTGATTTTATTTTATTTATGTGTTATAATATGCACAGCAGAGAACCGGTTTCAAATGTTCATGGAACATTTAAGAACCGGTCTCAAATGTGCAAGAAAGGAATTATATATTATGATAGTAAAAAACCCAAAATTTGAAATCTCTGCAGTAAGAGAAAATCAATATCCAAAAAACGGACTACCCGAAGTTGTTTTAGTTGGAAAATCTAATGTTGGAAAATCTAGTTTTATAAATACTATGATTAATAGAAAAAAGTTAGCTCGTACAAGTAGTGAACCTGGAAAAACTCGTCAATTAAATTTTTATAATATTGATGATAAATTTTATTTTGTTGATTTACCTGGCTATGGTTATAGCAAAATGTCTAAACAAGAACAAGTTAAAGTTGGCGAATTTATTGAACATTATTTAAAACATCGTCAAGAAATTTGCCTTATTATATTTTTAGTTGATATTAGACATGACCCTACTTCTAATGATTTTTTAATGTATGATTATGTTATAAGAAGTGGTCTTCCTTGTATGATTTTAACTAACAAAGCTGATAAAATTGCTAAAACTAAAGTAGATGCTGCTGCTAAAAACATTCAAAAACAGCTTAATCCCATTGGAGATATTACTACTCTTCCTTTTTCTTCTGAACGAAAGGTTTACAGTGATGATGCTTGGAAAGTTATCGAGTCTTATTTGTAAAATCAATACACTTTAAAAGAATAAAAGAGCAAACTCTATGAGTCTGCTCTTTTCTCTATTTTAGTTATTGCTTTTAATGCTTTAGGTCTCTCAAGAACTACAATATGTCCACACCCTTGGCACTTTAGTTTAAAATCAACACCAACTCTGGTTATTTCCCATAGTTTGCTTCCACATGGATGTGGCTTTTTAGTTCTAACTATATCCCCAATGTTGTAATCCATATTGAATTCCTCCTTTACTATAATTGTACAAATCGTTAACTCTCTGTTCCTACTTTACTATTATTTCAAATTTTCCTTAGCAACATCAAAACGTTTAGCAATTCTATCTTTTCCTAAGACTTGCATAATTTCGTACATATCAGGAGTATTAGTTCTTGCAGTTAATGCAACTCTTAAAACTGTACTAACATCTCCAACATGTGCTTTGTACATTCCTGGATTTGCTTTAAATTCTTTTACTTCTTTAGCATATCCCATTTCTTCTGCAACCTCTTTGATTTTATCAAACCATGTTTGTTTATCATCATTTTCATCATAGTATTTTTCAATATATAAATCTAATATTTTAGAAATATCTTCTTTATTTGAAATTGCTGGTTGATATGGATATTCTTGAACATTGTTGTAAAATTCTGAATCATACATATATGAAATGTTTTCTTTTACATCTGACCATTTTGCAATATCTTTTCTTGGCTTTTTGTTTCCTCTTTCTATTCCAAAAACTTTTAAAGCATATTCTTTATCTTTTAATAAATCTGCAAGTTCATTATCATACTCTTTTGCCCATTCTAAAGCTTTTTCGTATACATCTTCTGCTGTCATTTTAGATATTACTATTTTACCAATATCTAATAATTTTACCATATCAAATAATGCACCACTTACACTCATTTTGTTTAATCGAAAATCAAATTCTTCCATCTTTTTGTCAGGATTTGCTCTTCTCCAATTTTCAAATGTAGAGTTTGCAATATTTAATAAATATTCTTTTACAGCATCTGTTGGAACTCCTTGTTCTTTATAATATGAAACTGCTGCTTCTGGATCTTTTCTTTTACTTAATTTACGTTTTCCGCCATTATCATTTTTCATAATTGGTGAAATATGTGCATATTTAGGAGCTTTAAATCCTAATTCGTGGAATAATTGTAAATGTAATGGTACTGATGATAACCATTCATCACTTCTTATTACATGTGTTGTATGCATTAAATGATCATCAATAGCATGCGCAAAATGATATGTTGGTAATCCATCAGATTTAATTATAATTATATCTTGGTCATTTTCTGGAAAATCTACATTTCCCTTTATAACATCTTTATGTTTGATTTTTCTGTCTTCTCTTCCTAGTGATTTAAATCTGATTATATATGGTTCTCCTGCTTTTATTTTTTCTGCCATTTCTTCAACAGATAAGTTTCTACATTTTGCCCAAGCACCATAATATCCTGTTCTTAATTTAGCAGCCTCTTGTTTACCTCTTATTTTTTCTAAATCTTCTGGTGTACAGAAACATGGATATGCTTTTCCTTGTTCTAACATATATTTAGCATATGCTTGATATATTTCTTTTCTTAAACTTTGTTTATATGGACCATAATTTCCAATTTCTTCTGTGTCTGAAATCATTCCTTCATCTGGTGCCATGTCAAAGTCTTTTAAAGAATTTACTATTCCAGTTACTCCATTTTCTACTTCTCTTTTTTGGTCTGTATCTTCAACTCTTAAGAAAAATACTCCTCCTGTTTTTTCTGCAACAGTTCTTGCTACTAATGCTTGGTATAAACCTCCAATATGTACAAAACCAGTTGGGCTAGGAGCAAATCTTGTTACTATTGCTCCTTCTGGTAAGTTTCTTTCTGGGTATTTTTCTTCATAATATGATATTTCTTTCACATCTGGAAAGATTAAATTTGCTAAATCTTTGTAATCCATTTTTTTCTCCTTCTGCGTTACCTATTTAAAACAAATTTTTAAACTTCCATAATAATTGGTATAATCATTGGATTTCTCTTTGTTTTAATAAATAAGTAATCACGTAAATTTTCTTTAACAGTTGATTTTATTGTTGACCAATCACGAACTCCTCTTTCTTCACACTTAGCAACTTCGTGTCTTACAACACTCTTTACATCATCCATTAAGTTTTCTGATTCTCTAACATATACAAATCCTCTAGAAATTACATCTGGACCTGCAACAACCTCTCCTGTTTGAGAATCCATTGTTAATACAATAACTATAAGTCCATCTTGTGCAAGATGTTGTCTATCTCTTAAAACTATGTTTCCAACATCTCCAACACCTAATCCATCTACTAATACTCTTCCACTTGGTACAGAACCATTGAATTTTGCTTCTTCTTCGTTCATTTCTAGTACTCTACCATTTGTTAGCATGAATATATTATCTTTGTCTATTCCCATTAATTCTGCAGTTTCTTGATGAGCTCTTAATTGTCTGTATTCACCATGAACTGGTATAAAATATTTTGGTTTAGCTAAAGCTAATATTAATTTTTGTTCTTCTTGGCAAGCATGTCCAGAAACGTGAACATCTGCTAATGCACTATATACAACCTCTGCACCTAATTGCATTAAGTCATCAATTACTTTAGAAACATATTTTTCATTTCCTGGAATTGGTGTAGCTGATATAATAATTAAGTCATTTGGTGTTATTTTTACTTTTCTGTGATCTCCTGCAGCCATTCTTGTTAATGCTGACATAGGTTCTCCTTGACTACCTGTTGTGATAATTACAAGTTGGTCATCTGTATAGCTTCCAATCATATCTATATCTATAAATAAGTTTTCAGGGCAGTCTATATATCCAAGTTCAACTGCAGTTGATATCATGTTTATCATACTTCTACCACATACAGCTATTTTTCTTCCATATTTTACTGCTGAATTTACAATTTGTTGAATTCTGTGTACATTTGAAGCAAATGTTGCTACAACTATTCTTTTTGTACAATTTAAAAATAGTTTTTCAAATACTTCTCCAACAGAACTTTCTGACATTGTAAATCCTCTTCTTTCAGCATTTGTACTATCTGCCATTAATGCTAAAATTCCTTGTTGTCCTAATTCTGCAATTCTACCAAAATCCATAATTTGTCCATCTATTGGTGTATAGTCTACTTTGAAGTCTCCTGTGTGTAGAACAGTTCCAGCAGGTGTAGTTATTGCTAACATTACTGAATCTGGTATACTATGTGAACTTCTAATAAATTCTACTTTGAAGTTTTTACCAAGTTTTATTGTATCTCCTTGATTTACTATACGCATATCTGTACTTCTTAATAATTTATGTTCTTCTAATTTATTACTAATTAATCCTGCTGTTAGTCTTGTTGCATAAATTGGTACATTTATTTGTTTTAAGAAATATGGTATTCCTCCTATATGATCCTCATGACCATGTGTTATAACCATTCCTTTTATTTTCTCTTGATTTTTTACTAAGTAAGTTACATCTGGTATTACTAAATCTACTCCAAGCATATCATCTTCTGGGAATGAAATACCACAGTCTACTATTATTATTTCGTCTTCATATTCAAATACTGTTATATTTTTTCCTATTTCGTGTAGTCCTCCTAATGGGATTATTTTTAATTTTGATTTTTTGAATATGTCTTGTTTTTTAGTTCTTCTTGTACTTCTTGTTTTTGTTTCCTTTTTATTTTCTGTTTTTTCTTCGATTTTTACTTCTTTTAAATCTCTTTCGTCGTTTTTATTATAATTCTTTTTTATTGTGTTTTTTCTTGTTGTATTTTTTCTTTTTTCTGCTGTTTTTGAAACACTTTTTGCTTTTTTTACTTGCTCTTTCTCTTTTAAAGCATTATTTTCATCTGTCATATTCTAATTTTTCTCCTCTCTATATCTTTTAATTTATTATTAAATTTCATTTTACGTACATTATTAATAATTAGAAATAAAAGTTAACTAATACACATGAATATGTTACAGTTATACCCATGCTATTTTACTTTTTTTCTATTTATTTCCGCTCTTTTAATTATTCGCTTTTTCTCTCTCTTTAATACATTAAAATAAAATCTCTTCTTTGCCCTTTTGGCAACCTGATATAGATTATAACAGATTATGAAAATGTTGTCAAGTTGACCACATTATGTAATTCTATTACCTTTTTATTTTTGATATATCTATTATTTTATTCATTTTATCTGCATTTGGATCTCCTATTTTTTTGGATATTGTCCTATCAAATTGCGTTAATATATCAAGTAGTTCACTGCAATCCGTCTTTCTATCAATTTTATACTGTCTCCAAGCGTGCCTATTTTCCTCCCAAAGAATTTTGTTCTCTTCCCAGCGTTTATCATTCTCTTCCCAACGTTTATCATTCTCTTCCCAACGTTTATCATTCTCTTCCCAACGCTTTTCATTTTGTTCCCAACGTTTGTCGTTCTCTTCCCAACGCTTTTTATTTTCTGCCCATAGTCTTTTGTTTTCTTCCCAGTGAGCATTCTCAATCTCTCTACTCTTTTGTATTTCTTTCTTATTTTCTTTTATCTCAGCTCTTAACTCGTTAAAAGAAGCTGTTGTTTGTAATTGAAAAGTATTTAATGCCTGTCCAAGTTGTAATACTTGTTCTAATATTTCATTATTATCAACCATATTATTGACCTCCTTAAAATTTTGATTCAATCTAAAAATAGATTTAATTATGTTTTGATTTAAAATCTCATATTGATAAAACTATAAGAATTTGAATATAAAAAATAATCATTGTAAAAAATCTGTCTACATTATACATTCTCTTTTAGCTATTGTCAAGAAAATTCTTTCGACATATTTCGACCCCAATAACTATTAGTTACATAGAGCCAAACAAAAAAACCGACAAAGGTCGGTTTTTTTTGCATATATGCTATATTATTTAAACATAGATATATAATTTTTATTTTATTATTGTAAAGCTGCTCCTTTAATTAATCCTAAGTTAACACTTACTCCTCCACCATGTGAAGCATAGTTGATACAGTCAACATCTTGACCTTCTAACCATACATACATTCTCATACGGCAGATTTTTCCTTTAGGAATTTCAAAGTTTACTATTCCATCTGTACCAGTAGCATTTGGAGCTACTGATGCTTCTGTAGATGTTGCACTAATTAAGTTCTTAACAGCTGAAGTTCCTGTTGTAGAAGAAGGTGTTTGCAATGTTATTTGTTTTGCCATACCTTTGTCTTTATATGTACCTGTCCAGTCATATAAGTTTTTATAACCAGTTTTAGTTTTTGAATCTACTGTAATACTGTCATCAGCAGATGTAACTTTCGAATTTAAAGCATATGTTGGAATAGCTTGAGTTCCTGAATATTTATATACTGAACTCTCAAATTGATATGCTTTATAATCTGCATCAGATAATTTCCATCCATTTACTGCTGCTTTGTCAGCTGTATATGAAGCTTCATTATAATTATTGTTCTTTACTATGTAATCAACATGTGAATTAGCATTTGGTTCCCAAATTGCTACATCTTTAATTGTTGATTTTTCTCCTGTTGTTGCAGCTAATATTGTATCTTTTGTTGCTTGTCCTACTGTAGTTCCATCATTTTTCTCTCCTAGTTTAGTTGAATCTTCATTATATAATGCTAAAGCAACTCTTGGTGTATTTTGTAAACCTACTGAATTATTTCCACCAGCTTTTACATTAACTAATGAACCTGTGTTTAATTGCAAAACATCAGTTCCTGTTGTTTCTGCTGATGAGTTTTGTAAGAAGAAGTCTATTGCATAGTATCCAGGATAAATATCTGGGCTACCTGCTGCTGTTATTTTATCAGTTCCTTCGGCTAAACTTTCTCCTGTTTTATCAATTTTTGTTAAATCATTAGAAACAGCTTTAATATCATACAATTTGATACTATCAATATTAGTTCCTCTATAGAAACTTAATTCTTTAATTCCTGTTCCTGTTCCTGTTTTATCTAAATTTTCTGTTGCTGTTGTTGAAACTGGCAACATTTCTGTAGGTATTAAGTTATGATCTGTAGTTGTATATTGTTGTTTTAATGCTGTTTGTGGTGTAAATGTAGAAAAATCTATTGAGTTTGACCAGTTGTCAGCATCTAGTGAAACTTGTAGACCTTCTGCTACTTTTACTGTTCCGTCTAAGTTAGATAATGTTACGTTCTTCTGTGTAGAGAACCATGCGTATGTTGATACTATCAACAATACTGCTGTAAATGCTACTAATAATATTAAAGCATTTAATCTTTTTCTTGAGTTTTTTTCATTGTTTTCTCTCATTTTTTTCTTCCTTCCTTTTCTTTTATTTTCTTTATATTTTGTAAATTTTATAAACATATTTAGTCTTTTGTAACTATTCCTAGTTGCACAAAAGTTTTAATTTGTGAAATTGTAATTATTTTCGGTTCACTTCCGATTTTATCTTTTGTTTTGTGGAACTTCATCTTCCTGCAATATGTGTTCCTCGGTAAGAGTCATATGCATTTTTATTTCTCCACCAATTAAATCATCTTTGCATTCTGGATCATCCCCCTCTACCCAAACAACAACGGTCCATTTATCAATGTCTCCAACTTTGAAGTTCTCTGATAGTTCTAACATGACTGTATCATCATCCTTGAAAGCCACTGTATTTGGTTCAGGTTGCCCTGTTTCCTTGCTGTTTTTGGCATAAATAACCTTATTGTCATTTTTGAAAACCATGACTCTAATTGCTTCATCTACATTTTTTACTACATCATCTATTTTTATGGTTGTCCAATAGTTTATAGTATCCTGTCCCATATTTTCTGCATAGAATGTATAAGCAATGTAGTTTCTACCATTGTGTGAGCCATCGCCTTCATCGTTTATATTTTCTGGTAGCCAGTTAACTGATATATCCGTAAAAAAGTCTATATCCTTAGATCTTAAGAATGTTCTTGTGTACTTATTAGTTTGATCTTCATAAATAACCAAACCACTTTCTCTTCCGTATTCGCTATCAAGTGTTACTGTAAAATTTTCTCCTCTGTAGAATATTGATAAGATAATATATATATTTATCATAAATAATACTATTAATCCCAACAATACTCTAAAAGCTATTCGCCTGGTCTTTTTTCTTTTTTCTTTTTTAGCCTTTTCCTCTAGTTTTTGACCGGCTGTTGTTGCATCAATTTGTTCCTCAAGTGTTGGTTCGTTTTTTGTTGTTTCATTCGCCATAATCTCACCTGGTCCTTCAAAAAATATTTTTTTTCAACAATTTCTATTAATATTATACTCAGACATTGTTTTAATGTCAATGTTTTTTGTATTACATTTATATTACAAGAATAATACATTTTTATTACATTTTTGTAACATCCTTTTACCTTGAATTTATAAGATTTTATAAGTCTTCACGTAACATCTGTCCTGTAATTTTTACAATTATTTCTATAGCTTTTGACTTATCATTTCCACTATCTTGGTAAAAATTATATGCATCTTTTCCAAACTTTGTATCTAGTATGTCTTTAGCTAAATTTTCGTCATCTGTCCCCTCACCTTGATATGCCCAGCTAACATTAAAATTCACTTTTGCTCCAGCATCTGGAGTCGTATTATCATCAACATATTCACCATCAAGTCTTGTCTTATCATAAGTATAACTAATGTTAAATGGATAAGTTGTATCATCTGCAAATATATGTACAGTGTTTCCATCTTGTCTTATACCTCCATTAGTTTGTAATTGACTTAATACTTCTTTTCCAAAAACTTTAACAGAAGTTATTTCATAACTTAATCTTGAACTTGTTGTAGTCAAATTGTATATATGAACAGTATCTTCTCTGTTAGGCATTCCTGGATACAATTCATCTATTGTAAATGTATAATCTTGATCTAATATTTCCTTTCCGTCCACATAGTATGTAATATCCCAAGGAGTAATATCCGCAGTCTCTAGTTTTTTCAATTGAATTTCTTGGTTTATATTAAACCATGCATAGGTATTTACTATTAATATTACAGAAAATATCATAATTAATCTAACTCTAGACGCAACACTACGTTCTTTTGCTCTTCTAAATTCACGTAATATATTCATAAATCCTCCATTCTATCTTTTGTCAATAATTATTTTACTCTTCCTCTGTATCATCTTCTTCATCGTCTTCTAGTTCATCCTCTGTATTAACTTCATCTTCATCTTCTTCATCATCTTCTTCGCCATCATCATCGTCGTCATCATCACTATAACTATTAGCCTCATTTAAAGTCTGAATTTTTGAACCTTTAGAACTATTAAATGCGATAAATACATTTATAACTAATACTATAACTATAAAAAATACTGAATATATATTAGTTGCTAATTTATATAAAATAGTTAAAATATTTGATTTATACTTAACAACCCCAAATATTTGACTTGCCGTAATTTGCGGATCTTCAACACTATAAGCATGTAAACCTTTAGCATGGAATCTAAGGTTTCCACTTTCATCAGTATCTATTGCAATAACATTATGCATTATTATCTTTCCATTATATTCACCATATCCACCAAGATAAACAATATCATCTCCAACCTTAATTTTTTTAGGGTCAATCTCTTTACTAATAACAACTTCACCAACATCATATTCAGGCTCCATACTTCCTGAAATTACTCTGAATATCCTGTATCCAGCAATTGATTTATTGCTACTTGTAACTCTTTGCAATATTATTACCGCAGTTAATATTACGCAAAATATAACAAGTATTTGGTATATTATTTTAAAAACTATTTTTATTATTTTTCTTACATCCATTTTGGCTTTAATATCAATCTCCATATTTTTCCCTCTTTTATTCATTGTAGTTGTCTCTCAGTTTTTTTAATTCGTATTTCTTTCTTTTTATTTTTCTAGTATTTTTCTGTTTATCTTTTAAACTAACCAATATATATACAATTATTACGAAAATTAATATATTAACAAATCCTCTTGCATTTTGAATATAATGAACTACTTTTCCAAGCCTAGGAATCGTGAATATTACCTTTCCATACACATCTTGAAATTGAACAGGGTCCTTATCTTGAACCTCATTGTTATCTCCTTTTGTTATGAACTCTATCTTTCCTCTTTCCTTCGTAATCATATATATTCTATGCGATATTATTCTATCATCTTGTTTAAATGTTATTATTTCTCCCTTTTGCAACTCTCCTAATTTGCACTTTTTGACAACGGCTAAATCATCTTTATAAAATGTTGGTTCCATACTTTCTGAAATTATATTAAACATATAAATTCCGAAAATATGAGTATTTTCTTCAAATGACAAAATTAAATTAATCACAAAAAGTATTATTAAACTAACAAGTATTATACACTTAAAAATCTTTTTTGTCATCTTTTTAGTTTTAATTTTATTCGAAATCTTATTTACATCATATTCCAATTTTTATCCACCTTATATTATTTTCTTTTGCATTATTTCTTTAGCATCTCTTTTACAGATGTAATATATTCTAAATCTTCAACAGAAAATTTGCTTTTTTGAATATTATTATAATTATTAATAATTTTAACCTTTTTTATCAAATCTTCTATGTTATCTTCTTGGAAATTTTCTTTTGAAACTTGCATTCCAAATAATTTATATTTATCTTTAATAATAACTGATAATTCTTTTGTATCACTTATTTTTATATAATTGATAACTGAAAAATTAGAAAAATTAATAAAATCTCTAATCTTTTTTGCAGTCTCACCAATTTCTTTATCTGTTATTTCTTCATTTTTCTTTATCATAGCTTTTGCCATAAACCAATAATAGCTACTTGCTAGTTTCAATACATCTAACAAAGATGAAGTATCATCGATATTTTCTGCTGATTTTTGTTTAAGAATCTCTTCATCTAGTTGCATATAAGCTTTTTTCAAATCTAAAATCAAATTATTTCTTTGTAAAATAGCAGAACTATTTTTCTTAGCATCTTTTTTTCCAAATAACCCTATTTTAGGCTTATCGATTTTTCCATTTAATTTAGCGATCTCTGCTTTTAATTTTTTAATATTTTCTTTAGTTAAATCAAATTCTGTCTTTTTAACTTTTTTGTTCTTATTTTCTTCAATCTTTTTTAATTCATCTTCTCTTATTTGTAGAATTTCATCAACTAAAAATTTATATTCTGTGTATTTAGCATATTCATCTAAATTATCATTTAATTTTTCAATATTTTCATCCATCTCAGCTTTTTCAGATTCTGATAATTCTGAAACATCTTTAGATATTAAATCAAAATACATCTTTTGATAATTATCACCTTTATAGTCATTAATATTAAATATACCAGTATAAAAATTATTAAGAATAATTTTGTTATCTGTAGCTTCTATAGATTTTTTCTTTTTAATCAACTCAGCTTTCTTTTCTTCTACGCCTTCTGAAGTTGACTTAAATTCTTTTAATATTTCTTCTGATTTGTTATCATAAAATTTATCAATTTCATTTTCATATTTGTCATAAATATATCTAATATTAGCATATAAATGAGTAACTACATCTGAGCATTCCCAATATACTTTTTCAAAAGTATTTTTAATTAATTCAGAATTAATATTTCCATTTTGAGCTTCTTGTAATAAAACTGACATATATTTTTTAGAATATTCACTTATATTAAAATCTTCTTCTGATAATTTAATTCCTACAATTTCAAATTGTTTAACACAGTCAACTAATTCTTTGTTCAATCTTTCCAAATTACTTTTATAATATCCATTTACATTATATATTACTTTGTCTAGTCCCATTTTTTCAAATGAAGAACGAGTATCTGTATTTCTTACAGCAACATCATATTTTAATATTTCTGCTTCTATTTGAGGAATTTCATTATTTTCTTCTACTACAGTTAATTCATCATATCTACTTTCTATTTCTTTTAGTAATGTAGCATTTGCAGTTTCATATTTATCTATCATATCTTTGATAGTTGATAGTAAAGATTTAATAGCTTTTATTCCATTTCTTGGTAAAACTGAAATAACATCTTTATCTGTTGATATTTGTTTTTCTACATTTTCTACTAATTCTTTCATGAATTTTCCTCCTCTAATTTTTTGACTGTATCATATTCTGTATTTAAGAACTTTAAAAAACTTTCTATCTGTTTTTGTACATCAAGTAATTCTTTGTTTTCTAGTTTTGATGCTTTAATATTTTTTATTTCCAAAAAACTCACCCCTCATTCTCTTGATTTATATATTGTTTAAAATTCAAAGTTGCTCTATAATTTAAAGTTGTATGTAAATCTTGTGCATCAGAATTATCATTACCCCTAAACTGTGTATCTGCATAATTATTCATAGTGCTACCTGTTCCGTCATTCCATCTAAATAAAATTCTAATTTCTCTTTTTTTCTCTTTTGCACTATTAAGTTCAGTATTTGGGTCAATAATTCCTTTAATTTCTTTAGTTTCAGTTATAGTAGATTGATCACCATCAATTACTTCATATCCATAAATTTCAAAATCATTTAATTTATTAGTGTTTAATTGCTCTATAGAAAAGTCATACTCAAATGCAAGATCAACAGATGAATAATCTATTAACATTTCAAAATATCCTGTACGTCCTGGAACTAATGTATTATTATTATTCATATTTTCATTTTCAACAAATATTGGTTGCATAACTTTGCTAAGCGAGCTTTCTTCGTGTATTACATGATCATTTACTTTTACCAACCATCTTTGAATATTAGTATCATAAGTTGTATCAACCTTTTCAAAATATCTTGCATATGTTCTTTGAATTGATACAAATGTAATTAATAATGAAATGATACACAATATTTGTAAAATTCTCAACTTCTTCTTTTTATTCATTAATATGTCTCCCTTTAAATATTCTAAAGCCTACATATATAGTTAGTGGTAATACTCCACAAAAATAAAATACATATTTATTATTTAATAATAAGCAAATTAAAGATAAAATATATAATTTTGTTTGAACAACTCCGTTAATCTGATTTCCATATACGATAGGGTCTTCCAAATTATTTGCAATACCTTGTGTATGGAAAGCTTTTTTTCCCTCTACTTCTTCTATATCAATAACTCTATGAGTTACTAATAATCCTTTTACAGAACCAGCTTCTCCTTTATAAGTTACATCATCCCCAACTTTTATTTTGTCAATATCTTTTTCTTTAACTAATATAACATCACCTATATTATACTTTGGAATCATACTTCCTGTCTGTACTCTAAATATTCTATATCCAAAAAATGATTCTTTATTATTAGTTACTTTTTGTACAACAATTATTATACAGACAAGAATTATTAGTATTGTTATAATCTTTGAAAGTATATTCAATAGTATTTTTAAAATTTTTGAACTTTCTAACTTTTTTACATTAGTTTTTGATTCTTCGTTTGTCTCTTCTTCTCTTTTGTTTTCCATTATTATTTTAACCTCGTTTCTCTTGCTTGTATCATATATTTATCAATTCTATCTTTAAATCTATCTTCAATAGGTTTTAAAGAAACTAATTTTCTAGTTTTCATTACTATAAGTTTATCTGCAATCATTTGCTTTAATTGTTTATCAGATAAATCTGGATTTAATTCAATTATTTTTTCAATTAATCCATCTGTAAGTTCTTTTCTCATTTTATTGTCTGCTACAGCACTTTTTCTTTGACCTTTTAGCTTTTCAGCGGCATTATTGTTTTTAAAGATTAAATGCATTAGATAAATATTTTCATCTACTAATTTTTTGGCAATTCCTTTTTCTTCATATTCTTTATTAGCATTAACAGATTTATCTTTTATTTCCATTTGGTCACTTAAATAATTCCATAATTTAAGTGCATATTGAAAATGTACATTTTTTAACAATACATTTGTCATCTTTATTGGAGATTTTACTAGTGTAACTCTTTTAGAGTCTAGTAATTGATATACTGTAGTTGTTTTTAAATCTTTTATTTTCTTTTTTATTTCTTCAATTCTTTGTGCTGTGCCTGCAGATTTTTTTACACTTGTAGGCATTTCAGCATTATAATTAAAATTTACTTTTATCTTTTCTTTTCTATATTTAACCTCAGCTTGATATTGAGCCTTTTGTTCATTCTTTCCTTTATATTCTGTTTGTTGATCTTTTTCACGTAAATACATATAGTCTTCTAGTAATTTTATAAGACTATAAAGGAAACGATTTTCATATGTAATAAATGTTTCTTCTTTATATGCATTTAATATTTTTTTAGGAATAACTTCACCTGTTTTTTGATTAAATCTATCAACATAGTTTACATTTTTAGATAAGTGTTTTACACTCTCTACTGTAACCTTTTTAATCAACTCAATCTTTATAATTTCTTCTTCTGTAACAATATTTTTGATTTCCTTTGTTAAAGCTTTCTCTAGATGAGGAAGTGAAAATTCAACCATCTCAATCCATTCATCATTTTCTACTATCTGGCTTTTATTAACATCAACCATTAACTTTGAGTCTACTTTGTCAAGGAACTCTTTTGATGATTGTCCATTTTCCAAATTTGCAAGTTTTATTACATCTAAGTCCATTTATTCTCTCTATCCTTTCTATGAGATTTTATTTTATGACATCTTCTTCAATCTCAATAAGAATTCTATACATTCTGCCATTTTTCCTTTACCAAAATTCTTATCTAAGAAATCTATGTATCCATCAATTTCGTCTCTAATTAAGGCTAAGTTTAATCCTTCAAATTTTCTTAAAACCTTTTTAGCCATGAAGTAATCTACAGCTTCAGTTTCGTCTCCACCACAAGCTACGTAAACAGGTACGAATTTTCTCATATGTTTTACAATACGGTTACCAAAAGCAACCCTAAAGTGCTTAATTGTGTAGTTATCCATATCATCAATTTTCTTTAAAGTAGCTGGTGAAATTGCATAATCTACCATGGCTTTTTCAAATAATCCATTTAAATAAGAATAATTTACATCAAGTGCATCAACATCGTCTGGCTCAAATGCAATACCTTTTTCGTTGATATCTATAGGCATAGCTCTATCATATACCTTATCTGTTACCATGAATGTAGAGTCGTCGTTGTTGATTGTTCCTATATACCAAGCATTTGGTGGAATTTGTAATTTTCCTCTTATTAATTTCTTAGGGTCTGTTGGCCATGAACTTTGTACAACCTCAATTTTCCAATCTTTTGTACTATGCATTTCTAGAATTGACAACATTTCTGCAAAATAGTACTCAACACGCGCTAAGTTCATCTCGTCTAGGATTACTGTAAAAATCTCGTCCATATATCCAGCTTCATATAAATATGCTAAAAAGTCTGTTTCATTAAACTTTTTAGTGAATTCGTTTAAGTACCCAAATATATCTGTTCTATCTCTCCAAGAGGGCTGTACTGAAGCAACACATGAAGGGTGTTTTACAAAGTTACCCCAAGCAAGAGATATAGATGTTTTACCTGTACCAGAAATACCCTGTAGGATAACTAGCTTTGTTGAAGCTATAGCTGATACGAATAATCTTATCATTTTTTCACTATAATACAATTTTAATTTACTTGCAGCAAAATTTCTAAATCTATAGCAAAACTCTGGTAATGTAAATGTATTGTGATAATCTTTTTGTTTATATTTTGCATATTCTTGATCTATTAATGTTAATTTAGAGAACCTGCTTTGGCTATTAGGGTCAATTTGTTCTTCATTGTTTTCTTGTGATTGTGCAGCAGCTAAAGCAGCTCTATCAGCACCTGTACTTATTCCATTTGGATTTACACCTAATTCTGGAGTCTTCATAGATAATAATTTTAATTTTTCATCTACTAGTTCTTCAACTTGATCATTTAAAGTATCTATTTGTTTTAACAATTCTTCTTGATCTAAAAATTTTTTTCTCCATTTCATATGTTTTTTCAAGAAAAATGCTATTATTCCTATAATTCCTCCAATAACTACAAGCATGCAAATAATGGCCAACCCCGTTAAAAACCATTCCGAAGTTTGAAAATCATTTGCATAATTTTGAATTATATAATAATATTCTGGAACATTAAATATACTAAGTATTCCTTTCCATAAACCTCCAAATATCTCTCCAAACCCAGAAAAGAATTGGTGTAAAAATTCAAATAAAAATCTTCCGTATGTTTCCATATATCTTTCTTCCTTTCGAAATTCTACTCATTATATTTGAAATTATTATTTATAAATAACATTAGTTAATGAGCTTTCTTTCTTTATTTCTTTATATAATAATAAATCTTTAGGTACTATGACCAATTTAAACATTTTTAATTTTTCTATTTCTTCAACATATTCTAATGAATCATCTAGTGTTATTACAAAATTAAATCCATTTTTGGTATATGCAAGTACATCTTTTTGATTTTTAATATAATCTGAATATGTAATATTCAAATTAATTTTTTCTTGTAAAGCTTGATTACCTATTAATGATAAAATACTATTTAACTTTTGTTTTTTCTTAAATAGAGAACTTGCAAATTCTGCTATATAAGAATCTTTAAAACTACTATTTATGATATCTCTTATTGCAATTACACTTAACAAAATATATTCTACTTGTAATTTATCTTCTGCGATAAGTCCCTCTGTAAATACTTTTTCTATTGCAAAATCACTATATTGCATAGGCATTTTTACATTATGCTCTAATCTAACATAATACATATCTTCATTAAATGCTGTACTTTCAAATTCTAACATAAATTCATCTGTATCAAATTTTTCTAAAAAAACTTCTTTTTCTAGCATATCACTCTTTACTTCTTCATAAAGATTATCTTCAACTTCTTTTCTTTTCTTTGCACTGAATGGAACATCAGCAATTTCCATTATCTTTTCAATAATTTCTCTTATACTATCAATTGTCTTAAAATTCTCTACATTTCTTACATTATCAAAAAATAATATATATCCAAATACTTCTTTTACTTTATGAATTAAATTTAGTCTATTTTGTTTTTCATCTAGATTTTCTGACTCTTTTTCGCATTTTTCCATTAGAATATCTTCTTTAAATTCTAATTCATCTAGTATCCTTAAATAAAACGCCCTTGCAGGCTTTTCGCTATTTTTTATGTTATAATATCTTGCATTTATGTATGTTCTTAGATATTCATCAACTAATTCTTCATCATAATAGATATTAAATATTGTCTTCATATATTTTTTTATTTTTTTCTCTGTAAATCTTAAATATGTATCCATTAAATTGTTCATTTTGTGCCCCTTTCAGTTAAAATGTACCGATAGAGCCAATGTAACTGGTTCTGTTCTGTCCATTTATTCAACAATTTGTTTAGCATTTAAATCCAATTTTATATATTCAATTAAATCTGAATATTCTGCATTAGTATCGTTTTCTTTTGGAAATGTTACTCTTATAGTGTAACTATCTGTAGAATCTACACCTTGTACCATGTCTGATGTTCCTAGTGAAAATCTTTTATAATATGTTCCATCATCATCAGTTATTATATCTTGCTTTGTATTTATAATTGAACCATTTTTCATAATTTGATACTCTAATGGTAAATTTGTAGTCATAGTAAATGTAAGTTCATATTGTAAATCTGTTTCAGCTCTTTTTGTAATACTTCCATTATCTTCTTGCTTAAAATTTGATACAGAAAACGTATAATCAAATGACTTATCTGATGGATATATATCTTTTATTAAAATTTTTCCAGTTTTAAAGTCGTCATTTACTATCCAAAATGCTACATCAACATCTTTATCTGATGATGTAGTTGTTTCATATCTTGCTAATGTTCTTCTAAGTAAAATTATTACTATAATTATTATCGCTATTAATAAAAGTACAATAAGACTTTTTTTGATTTTCTTTTTATCAAACATTTTCATCACCTGTTTTTTCTTTGTAAGAAACTAGTAATATAAATAAAATAACTGTTATACTAACTGGTATAATTACATGTATATCTGAAAATACTTTTTTCCAAATTTCTACATTATTTATTATATGAACAGCCTTACCAATAACAGCATCTTTATTTATAGGTTCATCATCAATATTATTATAATCACCTTTCGCTATTATTGTATCCCCATCTATACTTACTATTCTATGTGTAATTAACACATTTTCTTTTTTGTATGTTATAATATCATCTTCCTTTATTTCATCACCTATTTTGATTATTACAATATCGCCTTTTGCTATTGTTGGCGCCATACTTCCAGTTTCTGTGCTAAGTACTGAATAGCCAAATATATTAATATATTCCTTGTTTTGTACATTTAGTTGAACAAAAGCCCATACCGAAATAATAGCAATGATACTTAATAGAAATATTATTAAATTTACTATAACTTTTTTTATAATTCTTAATATTTTATTATGTTCCATTGCTAATCACTTCTCCTGTATATTGTTTAAAGTTTATTTCTAATGGTATAGATATTTTAGCATTTTCTGTCTGTCCTAATTCTGAATCAGTTGCATTATTTGCTTCTATATTTTCCCACTCAAAATATAATCTTATATAATTCAAATATTTTTCATTTATTTTTGCTATTGGAATTATCGCTTGATGTTGGTGTAAGTTTAATTCTGTATTTACATCTGTATTTGTAATTTGTTCAGTTTGTCCATCTTTTTTAAAATAGTTTTCTACCTTAAGCAATTTCATTTTAGCAGATGTTACATCATCAAACTTCATATTAAGTGTATATAGAATAGATACATCTGTATTAGTTGGATCTACTACTATATCAAAATATACCTGTGATCCAGGTGCCATTTTTTGGTTTTTTACATGTGCAGAATCAATATATGTAAGATTGTCTTCTGTCATTGTAAATTTCACATTATCTTCACCTGTAGATATATCTACTCCATTTACTTTTATTCTCCATACACCTAATAAATTTGTATAATCTCCTTGTAGCTGATCTTTGTATAATGCATACATATTAGCTATTTGGAACAAAGATATAATTAACATTATTAATACTAAAACTGTTAATAATTTCTTCATTTACTCTTCCTCTTTTGCAGATTTTGTTGAAGCCGTTTTAGGCTTACTTGTTCTTTTTTTTGCTGTTGTTTTAGAATCTGACTTTGATGTAGTACTTGCTTTTTTTGCAGTTGTAGTTGATTTTGCACCTGTACTCTTTTTAGCTGTTCCTGTTTTGTTTCCAGATTTTGAAGTTGTTCTAGTAGTTGACTTTGATGTAGTAGTTGTTTTCTTTGCAGGAGCTTTTTTAGCTGGTGCTTTTTTTACAACTTTTACTTCTTCTAATTCATCTTCATCCTCTTCGTCTTCTTCAGTTTCATCTTCTTTTACTGATTTTACTTCTACAGCATTTTTCTTCTTTTTCTTTCCTCCGCCATATTTGATTTCCATTACTAATTCAAATACTTCTTGTAAGAATAACAATAAAGATACAATTACTACACAGAATAGATATCCCCATCTAGACTCTAATAACCCTAAAACATATCCCCAACCATTAATAACAATTGTATCGCTAGTTTTACCTATAAAGTAATCACTAGCATAGCTTTCGTCTTCTCCTATTTTATATACCACATGTCTTCCTTGTTGAAGTTTTTCTGTTAAAGTTTTATTTACAACTTCATATTCTTGACTACTTAACACTTTATATAAAAGTAAGTCATCTCCAATTTGTACATTTTTGTCTGTTGTACTTTTAATTAATAGAATAGAACCTTGTTTATATTTTGGTTCTAAAGAGTCATCTTTAACTATATAAACTGTATACCCACCTAATTGGCTATTATTATATTCATTATATGACAATAATAAAACAGTAACTGTAATTGCAATTATAGCATATACTACAAATAATATAGTTCCTAGTACTTTTTTCATTTTTTTCATCCTTGCTACTATTTATTTAGGTTTTTTATATGGATCTACCTATAAACCAAATATTTTATTGGTTATTTGTAACTTTTTCTAATTTGATAAGTTTTGTTCCAGTTAAGTTTCCATTTAAAATTACACTTATGTCATATTGTTCACCTGCAGATAAACTTTGAATCCATGTTTCCATTTGTCCTAAAACATTTTCATTATCTCCAACCAATATTGCATTTAAACTTTCGTCTTCTACTTTTTGTGTTGTTGTATTTAATATTGACATAGACACCATTGTTTTATCTTGGTCTGCCAAATATTCCATATATACATTATTAACTTGCATATCACTATATGTTGTATCTGGTAATGCAATAACAGATTCTTCATTACTTGTTTGTGTATCATCACTCTTCTTGTTAACAACTTTTGTAACAATTAAAACTATTGCTATAATAATAGCTATAACTATTATTGCTGCAAACATTAACATTTTTTTACCTTTTCTTACCTTTTTCATATTTTTCCTCCTTTTTTCCCTAACATATTTTATACCATAACTTTTTTTAAAAGTCTATACTTTTTAGTAATAAATTTTTTAACATATTTGCCATTTATTAGCACTCTCAAAATATTGGAATTTCGCCATTTTTCTTTCAAGTTTCATTCTGTTTCATCTTTAACATTTAGAGAGGCTAATAAATAACAAATATTAGAATCTTAATTTATTAATTATTGGTTACTTTAATAATTGAACTTTCTGACCCAGAAGGATATGTATAATCTTTAGATATGTCCACTTTATAAAATTTTATATTTTTTACAGCTTCTTTATCTATTGTAAAAGTAAACTTTTTTATATATCCTTTAGAATCCTTTTCTTCACTATTAGCAACCCTATTAATATAAGTTTCACTATTAGTATCAATTCTAATAACATCAGGATTAAACTCCAATGTAACTGGCATACTACTATTTTGAGCATTAATCAATTCAAGCATTGCATAATTTCTATTAGCAATATCCTCAATTTTATAACTATTTACTGTAACTTGTTGAATACGTAAAGTAACTTCAGCAGAAATTTCCTTTTTATAAGGTTCTTGCGTACTAGCTTTTATCTTTACAGTAACAGTCTCATTGGTTTGAATTGGATTCTTAGGAGTAACTACAATCTTCAATCTACTAACATTATTAGGAGTATTGTTAGTTTTAGCATAAATTATTCCAGTTGTAGAAGTTGGTCCATCTGCAGAATTTATACCGTATAGTAACTTTATCAGTATCTGGAGTTTCGCAAGAAACTGAATAATTTAAATCATAATCCAATCTAAGTAAAGTATTAGCATAACTATATAAATCAAAATTAATATCATATGCATCAACTCCACCCCAATTTTCATATTGATAAGTTGCATTGTCAAGAGTCAATAAATCACTTGTAAAATAAAATTCCTTAGAAGTAAAATACGCCTCTCTAATTCCATTATATACATATCTACCAAAAACTGCCCCAGCAATTATCAATACTATAATAAACACAACTGCTACAATTTTTACTTTATTCAATTTCTTTGCTTTACTCATATCTTTGTCCTTTCTGTACTATTTAAGGTACTACTATAAATGTTTTTCTTATTGTTTGAATCAATGTGTTGTTATAGTAAGCCTTAAACACTAATTTGTACTCTCCTGTACTTATGCCTTCATTTATTGCTTTTTCAAAATCTATAGTTTCAATATTTTCACCTTGTGATGGTGCTTGATGTGATTTTTTCTCCATAACCATATATTCTTTACATCCATCTGCAGTTATTAAGTCTTGTCCATCATAATCTTCTGGTGTTTTCCATTCTTCTCCTTTTAGGTCTTTTAAGTAGTCTTTTAAGTCTACTGGAGTATAACTTATTCCATTATAAGTAGTTGTTCCATCTTCTGCTGTTGTATATGTAGCATTACGTTTATATAATTCAACTCTTATGTTTGTATCATTTGTTGGTGATCCAATTTTAACTGTTAAGTCTAAACCATTTCCACCATCTAGATTTACACAAGTATCTTTATTTATTATTCTGCTACCATCAACAGATTCTAGACCAGCTAATCCTAATTTCTTATTAATGAATGTTATATATAACTCTTTAACTTCTGTAACCTCTCCTCCGAAGTATTCTCCATTGTCTGAAGCGAAGAAATAAATCTTGGCTATATATTGTCCTGCCGGTACACTACTTTGGCTCATTGATAAGCTATATGAGTTTTTAATTTTTGCACATCCATCAGAAAGTGCAGCTCTTATTACTCCATCAGCACCTGCAACATAAGATGTTGAATCTAAGTTGTCTGTAAGTTTTAGATTTTGTACATCTGGTGCTTTTATTCTTTCTCCATGCTCATCTACAATTTCTATTGCAATACCAGTCTTTTTACTATAGTATTTTGTATCTTTAATATTTGTACCATCACTTGTCTTTTGTTCTAATAATGAACTATCAAATGTAAATGGAATTGTTAAATTCTCAAATACTGAATATGATGTATTTCCACTATTTGTTATAACTGATTCTGACATTATTGCTTTTTGATTATATAAGTTATATTTTATTGTCTTATCTCCATTATCCAATTTCTTAGTTCCTGATGAATCTCTTAATTCTAAGTATGTTTCTTGTGCTAATTTATTAGTATCTAAATTAGAATCCATGAAGTCTATTGATACATCATATTTTTCTAATGCATAACCTTTTCCTTCTTCATCAGCACCAGAATGATAATATTTACTATTTTCATCTAAATACTTAGCACTAGAAACTGTTCCACCAATATCAGTAAATTTAGATATCTTGTACAAATATCTTGTACTTCCAGATGTATTATCTGTTGCATCATAGTCTGCATCACTAGCAACTTGATAATAGTAAACTTTGTTTACATTATCTCCTTGTCCATAATCTCTTAAAGTAACTTTAGTTCCTTTTGGTAATGGAGTTGTAGTTGATAATACTCTGTAATCACCTGATGTATAAATATCAGATTGTCCTTCAAGCCCAGTTCTATATAATACATATGTCATATCAACAGTACTGTCTGTTGTATATGTTGACTCTGTATCAATAGTATCTGTAAATCTTGGAACATAGCTTTCAACCTCTTCTTCATATAGTGATTGAATATTTATTGCAATAATAACTTTAAATACTTTTCCTGTACTTGCATCTTCACCAGTTCTAGCTTTTCCGGTTAATACAATATTTATATATCCTAAATCTTTAGTTTCAGAAACATTAATTGAGTTAAACAACTTAAATCTTAAGCTTCCTGCATCTGTTGAATTATCAGTTTTATAAACTTTATCTCCATCAAATGAACCATAAGAATCAGTATAAAGATTTGTAGTTCCTGATTTTAGCCATCCTGTATTTGATGTTTGCATTGTTAATGCAAAATTATTATTAGCATTTTCACTATATGTAGGAATAGATAATTTATTAATTAAATTAGTTTCTGCATCAAAAGCATTTGCACTAATTCTATCAACAGTAAATGTTGTTCCATTATATGAAACATTATTAACAAATTCCTTAAAGTTCAAATCTAAATCTGCCATTGAATATGTTGAATATGTTGATGCAATTAATGAAGTACTGTAATTTACAATATCTGCCCCTATTATCCAATCATAATAAGTTCCTTGATCTACAACATCTATAACTTGTGGTATTATACCTAATCCAGAATCTACATTTGTATAGAATCCATCAACTGTGTAATTGTGATTTGCTTTATGGCGACCTTCTATATAAGTACCATTTGCAAACATGTTTGTAGAAGTTGCATCTTCAATATTTGGAGCATATATATCATATTCTTTCTTGCCTGTAGTACGGTTTAATCTATACATTCCAAAGAATGCCATACCATTTACGTCTCCCCAAATATCTTGGTTGTATTTGTCTGCTAAGTCACCTTCTTGTTTAGCCAATATCAAGTTTACACCCTCAAATGTATAAATTCTATTATCTACATTTCTTGTAACTTTGTCATTAGCAATAGTTGCAGTTTCCTTTATAGTAGAATTATCACCTGTTGACAATAAACTTTCAAATCCTCCAACCATATTAAATCCTCTTTGAGTATACAATGTTGAGTTGTCTAATAATGCTAGTCCATTAGTAATTCTATTTAAAGTATAACTTGTATTTTTGTATAAGTTATATTCATTTTGTGCACCTGTTAACTCTAAATATGAACTTTGGATATATACTTTTCCAGTTCTTTCAATTGATGTCATCTTGTGTGAATTTGCAGAAGAACCGAAACCTTTTACTTTAATTGTTGATTCATCAGCTGAATCTTTTGGTTCATAATTTGCTCCGTTTCCAGAACCGAAAATACTATTTTCAAATGTTATTGGTGATGAATTACTATTAAACATATTAACATGTGTACTTCCTTTAACACTTGTTTCTTTGTAGCTTGGATTTATAGCATCACCAGCACCATAAACATTACCTACAATTACAATTCTTGTTCCCTGTAATGAAGTATCTGTTACAGTTTCTTTACCAATATTAACAGTTGTAGTTCCATAAACCATTCCTCTTTCTGAGCCTCCTACAATATCATTGTGGAATGTTCCTCCTGTAATATTAATTGTTGCAGAACCATCTGCTCCTGACTTACCAATATTTGATTGATATCCTCCACCAAATATATAGCCAGCAATATTAGAATTTCCAGACACATTTACAGTTGCATATTTTACAGTACCTGTACCCATATTTCCACCATAAACATTTTTTGCATAAGCTCCATTAATATTTACAACAGAATTTGTTACTTCTGGTGAATTACTGATTCTAACACCTTCGCAACCTCCATAAATGTTAATTGCTGTTGCTCCATTTTGGGTTACTTTAGTATTTGTTGCACCTACATCATAACCTGCACCATAAACATACTCTACTCTACCAGAATTTAATACTACATTTGTTTCTCCTGTTGCTCCAGTCCATTTAGATCCACCATGTATTGATTCAACTTTCATACCATTTAATGTTACATTTGTTACTGTTGTTCCTACATTATTACCAGCACCAAATATATTAGTAGCATTTCCTGATATTAAATCTACATTTGAAGTATTTACATTTCCCTTCTCATTTGCTCCTCCATATACATTTGTAGCTGTTGCAGTACCTTGTAATTGTACATTAGAAGTTGTAGTATTACCACCATAACCTCCACCATAAACATCAGTAACTGTTCCAGATTGTAAGAATATAAATGACTTCGTAGTTGTTCCTGCATCTTTAGAAGATCCATACATTGTATTTGCTGTCATACCTTTTAGATAAATATAAGTTTCATTACTTATACCTGCTCCATCAGAACCTCCATAAACTGTTGGTACTGTTGCACATTTAACTAATTGAATTTCAGCAGTTCCAGCTCTATTATTTTTACCATTTCCAAATATTGTTCCATTAACTGTTGGTGTAGTTGTTTTAGAAGTACTTCCTATAGTTATATATGAATTTTCACTTGAATTATCTGAATTCAATTGGCTATTAGTAGTTAATACATTTCCACCATAAACATTATTTACAGTTCCACCATAAACATTAACCTTTACTGCACCTTGAACTTGGTTTTGATAAGCACCACCATAAATACTTCCTGTTACAGTTCCATTATTTATAGTAACATTTGTTGCTAAAGTTACCCCGCTGTTATATCCTCCACCAAAGATATCTCCTTGTACTGTTCCTACATTTAAGGTAACATTTGTATTTCCTGTAATCAATCCTGTATTTAAGTTAACAGTTGAATTTTCTATTACACCTTTACTTCCACCATAGATATTTCCTTTTATAATTATTGAACTATCTACTGTAATGTTTGTATTTCCTGTTACCTTTCCTTTTGCTACTGTTGCAGTATTTGAACCACCAAAAATATTTCCTGTTATATCTACACGACCTTGAAGATTTATTATTGAGTTTCCTGTTGATGTATCACTATCACCGTGACCAAATATATCACCAATAATTTGACCTCCATAGAACTTCAATATATTAGCATCTGGTTGTGCTGAATCATTCTTATCCTTAGTTGTTGCCATTCTAGCACCACCATAAATACTTCCAGTTATATTTCCACCATACATATCAAATTCAATTTTACCATCATTAAATCCATTAGTTGATCTCATGTATATACTTGCATCTTCTGAAGCTTTGTTGAATTTATTTTCACCTGTAAATAATACACTATAAACCTTTGCTATTGCATAATATCTAGTATATCCTAATGCAGTGTCTTGTGAGCCATCACGATTATATGGATAACATCTATCTTCAAGTTCCCCCATTGATAAATATCCAGTTATTGTTAATTTTTCATTTCTAGAAATCGCCGCTTCTTTCATTGTTCCAAGTATAACTTGATGAGAAACATATTTTCTATCAGTTGTTGGTTTATTTAAACTACTTCCAATAATAATATCATTATATTTACCAGCTTCTGCTATAACAGTATGTATTCCAATTGTATTTTTAGTTGTCTCATCTTTATAGTTTCCACCAACTACAGCTCCAAAAGTATATTTACCATCTGGTGTAGAAATACCTCTACCTAGTATTACATCACCATAATTTGTAACTAAAACATTTGAATAATCACCTTTAGCTAAGTAGTCACTACCATCACTTACTTTAGTAGAATCTGAATATAACTTAATATTATCAAAGGTTATATCACCATTAATATTCATATTAGAAGAAATTTTCAATTCAGCGTCATTTTCTGCTCTATAATCAACACCTGCATATAAATTTGTAATTGTAGCATTTCCAGTTAGTGTATCACTGCCGTTCCATTCAATCTTATTCATAATAACAATTATGTTTGTTGAAGCTGTTCCATTAGTATTTAACTTACTATATGCTGTTTTTAAATCTTTAACTGGTGTATCTGGAGATTTACCATCATTTGAATTATCACCACTCTTAGATACGAATACTACAGTTGCTTGTTGCCATATAGCATTTAAGTGAGTTACTGTATTTGGAATCTCTTCATATAGATTATAAATTGTTGCATCATCAGCAGAGAATCCTTTTTCATCCGCTTCTGCCCAACCTTTAAAGCTATATGCTTGTTGAGTTCCATTCCTGTATTTAAATGGTTCTGCAAATAATGTATTGTTTCCATTATTATAGATTTCTCCAATAGAACTTGCTCTATATGTTGTAGATTGTCCATTTGTACCAGTTTCATTTACACTCATCAATTCATGAACATAAGCTTGGTGCACTTGTTCTAAATCTGGACTCGCATAATATGTAACTGCTGTATAATTATCTGTATTACTACTTATTGCTGATTTAGAAAAGCTTATTGTTGTTGTTGCACTTTCATTACTAAATTCATCAACTAATGTTGCCTTTTCTATTACTAATGAATAGGCTCCAATTTCAGTTAAACCTGTAACATCAATTCTGTAAGATTTAGAAACTTCTGTATCATCAGCTCCAAGATAATTAACTATTATATTATCAACATTTGTAATATCTGTGCCATCTTTTAAGATATTTATGTTTGATATTGCTAAATTACTTTTTGCTAAATCTAAGAATGTATCTTGTCCTTTAACTGTAAAACTAATCTTTCCTTTAGTTTCAAATGCCGAAGTATCTGTGCTAATGTATTTCCAAACTGGTTTCTTATTATCTAAGTCTACAAATATATCTTCAGCTTCATTTGTATGACCATCTAAGTCACCAATTTTTCCAGCCGGTATACTAATCTTTAATTGTCTAAACTCTTCTTCAAAATTATTTAATTTAACAACAAAGTCATATCCATACTCATTCTTAACTGGTGTTACTTCTACATTAAAGTCATTTCTTTGTACATATTCTCCATCTCTATTTAATGTATAAATAGTAATGTCATCAGCTGTTAATTTAGTATTAAAATCATAGAATCTATCAGTACCAGAAATTGTTACTGTTGCATAGCGCTTAGCCCAACTTATAAATTTCTCTTTATAGAATAATTTTGGTTTTATAAAGTCTGCTCTAATATAATTATCACTATCGTCTCCATTGTCATTGTCAACTACTATTTTTGTTTCAATGTTCGTATTTCCTGATGTATCTCTAACCATTCTTGCCCCAATTACAAATTCAATTTTACCACTATGTCTTCTGAATATTTCATTTTCTAAATTGCTGTCAAGTTCGAAATTTGATAATGTTAAGGTATATCTAATTCCATTTCCAGTGTCATCTGTGATATCTGAACTTGTTAATTCTTTAGTTATGGTTTCTGTTACATCGTAATCATCAATAAATATTTGTTTTATATCATCAGCAGATAATATGTCACTTTCTAAGAAGTTTGTATCAACTGCGTCAAATGTTATTTTTACTTTTTTATTATCTTGGTCTATTACTGGATTAGTTCCTTCTGAATATTGATATCTAATTGTTGGTTTTATAAAGTCTACAATATTATTTCTAAATGCTGTATATTTTGGATTATCAGCACTATCACTAATATCAGTTTCAACCCAATTTTTATTTCCTACTGGAATTTCTGTTATCTTGTTTCCATTTCCAGAAGTATCTTTAATTGTATTATCTGCAATTGAGATTTTTACTGCTCCATCATGTGTTTCAAAATTTCCTAATGTTAACATATATCCTGTGGCAGCTCCATCTAATTGTGTAGTATCTGTTATCTTAGTTAGTTGTTTAGTAATTGTTGATACTGGTTTGTCTGGATTTTTTGCATTATCTACATATACCAATATCTTATCTTCAGTTAATGTATCTTTTAAGTAATATTTATCACGTCCTAGTATTTTAATTGTTACAGTTCCTGTTTCTCCATTTCTATCTCTTGTTATACTACTTGTAGAATATTCCCAAACAGGTCTTGTAAAATCTACTATACTATTTCTAAATGCTGTATATTCACCTTTAGAATCTCCTGACTCTGTCCATGTAGCATTTCCAACTAAGACTTCAGTTTCTTTATTTTTGTTTCCATATTTGTCTATTACTACTCCCTCTGGAATAATAACACTTGTTACACCTTCGTTTTCGCCAAATACCCCTAGTACTATTTGATATGTAGCAGATGTTGCTTGTTTGCTTACTAATGAAACTTGTTTTGTAATACTATCTGGATATACTATTTCTCCATCAGGTTTT
Organism: uncultured Clostridia bacterium; assembly: GCA_934149155.1. Classification (GTDB taxonomy): domain Bacteria; phylum Bacillota; class Clostridia; order TANB77; family CAG-508; genus CAG-269. The sequence goes on from CAKPDZ010000001.1 coordinate 55,705, forward strand.
ACAACTTTAACTTTCATTTTTTGAACATTTGCTGCATTTTGTAGTAAAGCTTGGTCTAAGTATTTATCAGAAATTCTAATTCTAAAGCTTACAGTTCCTGTTTCATTTGTTAAATCTCTATTAATTGAGTTGTTTGAATTTAGCGCACTTAATTTATCAGCTGTTCTTTCTACTAATGGATCTATTACATCGACTATTACTGGGTTGTCTGAATCATCACCATCATCATAATCTAATGTAATTGTTGTTGCACTGTTTTTGTTTCCAGAAGTATCATCTACTTTTTCTGCTGTGAATACAAAATCAACTGCACCACTGTAATCTTGATATTTATTTGCTTCATCATATACTAGTTCAAAGTTTGATACTACAAATGTATATTCTGTTCCAGTTCCATCTGTTAATGGTTGTGAAGTAACTGTTGTGTGTAACTGTTCTGTTAAATCTGTTCCTGCAACTTTGATTCTTATATTATCTGCATTTAATGTTCCATCTGCATTCATTATTGAATCTTCTCTAATATATTTATCTGTTACAGTAAATTTAACTGTTAATGTTTTTGCCTCGTAATCAATATCTGGGTTTGTTGCTCCTTCTACTGCTGAATATGTATATTTAATTACTGGTTTTACAAAGTCTACTATGTTATTTCTAAATGCTGGATAAATTGGATTTGTAGAATTATCACCAACTTCTACCCATTCTGGATTTCCTACAGGAATTGATGTTTCTATATTTTTATTTCCACTTTCGTCTTCAATTGTTCCTGCATCTATTACAACTTTTGTAACTCCATTTATTTTTTCAAAGTTTCCTAATGTTAATTTATAACCTACAAATTTTAGATTATCTACATCAGCTAAACCTTGTTTTGTAGCTAATTGTTTTAATATTGTTTTATCTGTTATTTCTTCTAAATTCTTTGTTATTGAACTTTCTAGTTGATCATCTACATATACTTTAATTTTATCTGTTGTTAATGTATTTGTACTATAATATTTATCACTACCAATTATTGTAACATCTACTGTATCAGCTTCTGCTCCATTTCTTACTCTGTTGATAGTACTTGTACCATAGCTCCATAATGGATTTACAACATCGACTACAACTGGATCTTTATGATCTGGATGGTTATCTGGATCATCTATACCAATTGTTATTGTTTTAGCTGAATTTAAGTTTCCGCTATTATCAATTATTCCATTTTTTAATGTTCCATTTGCATTTAATTCTCCAGCTGGGAAGGCTAAAGTTACATTACCACTATAGCCCTCTCCATTCTGTGTTTCCAAACCATCTAGTTTAAGTTCATATCTTTCTCCTATTTTTTGTTGTTTACCATTTATTGTTGTGTAAATGTCTCCATTTGCTTTATATGTGATGTTTCCAACTGTTTGGTCTGCATCTATTTTCTTTTTGTCAAATGTTCTTGTTACTTTTGTCCAATCAGGTTCAACATTATCAACTTTGATTGTTGTGTTGTTAAGTGTAATTGCTGATTCTTTAAAGTATTTATCTGTTACATCAAATACCACTGTTACATTTTTCTTGTCATAATCTATATTTGTATTTGAATATTCATATGTAAATTCTGGTCTGATGTAATCAGCAAACATTGTTCCTGTTGTATTTGCAGATATATTTTCTGCTTCTTTTATAACAATGTCTTCCATTGTTCCTGATGTATCTATTGCTTGTAAGTTTTGGTTACTATATGTTGTATCTTTTAATGTCTTTTTGTCTATTTTTAATGAAATGTTACCACTCCATTCTTTATAGTTCTTTCCTTTTTGTCTTAGAGTTTCTTCTAAGTTTGAAAGTGTTATTACTTGCAATACATCATTTGCTCCTGTTGTTTCATTCTTTGTAGTTGTTGCTGTAGCAATATCTTTTGTTATATCTGTTGCTTCTTCTCCATCAAAGTATACATGTAAATTTTCTGCTTTTAATGAACTTTCTACATTACTTGTAAAGTCTTTTCCTGCTTCTGCATTTGTTCTACCTCTTAATGTTACTGTTATTTTGCTATTTTCCAAGTTGTCTTTATCTATTGTTATTGCTGATGTTTCTTTTAGCCATTCTGTTCTGTACTTAGGATTTATTGTTCCTCTTGTATACTCTATTGCTGATGTTGTTGCATCTGTATTTAACTTAAAGTTGTTTTTGTCTAAGTATATTTGTTCTGATGCATAAATTGTTATTTCTCCGTTTTTTCCTGTGTTTGTAAATATGTTTGTGTTTGTATCTGCTATCTTTGTAAATGCTGGGCCTAAATCTAATGTCGTCATTGCTGTTATTCCTGTTTGATAGAACATCTCACTCATGTCTGTTGCTGCTGTTGTATAGAATTTATCTCCTAAATCTAATTTTGTCATTGAAGTATGTCCTGTAGACATAAACATTCTAAACATACTTTCTACTTTACTTGTATTAAAATTATCTCCCAAATTCAAACTTGTCATTGAAGTATATCCTGTTTCATTAAACATACTTCTCATATTTGTTACATTACTTGTGTCAAACTTTTTACCTAAATCTAAACTTTGTAACTTTTCTCGACCTGTTCTATAGAACATTCCATACATATTTGTTACTTTACTTGTGTTAAACTCTTCTCCTAAATCCAAAGTTTCCATTAATGTATATCCACACTCATCAAACATATCTTGCATATTAGTTACTTCTTTTGTATTAAATCCTGTACCTAAATCCAATGCTGTCATTGCTGTATATCCTGTAGCATTAAACATATATTGCATTTCTTTTACACTACTTGTATCAAATTTACCTTCTAAATTTAATGCAGACATTGCAGTATAACCTGTTCCTTGGAACATTTTATTCATATTTTCTACTTTACTTGTATCAAAATTGTCTCCTAACAATAATGTTTTCATAGCTAGATATCCTGTATTTTCAAACATTCCTTGCATATCAGTTACATTGCTTGTGTCAAAATTATCTCCCAAATCTAATTTAGTCATTGCATTGTATCCTGTATAACTAAACATTCTAGTCATATTTTCTACATTTCCAACATTAAGTAATTTAATATTAGTAATAGTTTCTGTTGATGTACACTTGTCTGAATATCCAATATAGTTAAATAAGTAACTTGAATCTACACTTCCGAATATTTCATCTTCACTACCAATATAAACTTTTACACTTCCATTACCATTTGTAGTGTACCAAGCAATAATTGACTTGTCTTGAGCTGCTGAAACATCCCAAGCAGTAGTATCTTTAAATTCCTTAGCAGACACATCATATACTGATGATGGAATATTATCCATAAATGTTACATTATCAATATTCTGTCTTTCAATCTTATCATTTCCTAAGAATGCACTATTTGCTTCAGTCTCTGTATTAGTTTCTTTCAATGTTGTAAATAATATTAAATCAGTTGTTTTATTAGTATTTCCAGACTTATCAGTAATTGCATCTGGTTTAATTCTTATTTTTACTTGGCTTGTCTTGAAGTTCAATCCTGAACCACTAACAGTTATTGTATATTGGTCTCCAATTCTTGTTGTTCCATCTTCTGTATATACAGGTGTTGATGTTCCAACTTTAATGTCAACTCCTTCAGTAATTTCTTTATCATCTATTACTAACTTAATCTTGTCAGCTGTTAAGTTGCTACTTGCAAAGAATTTATCTGTACCTTTAACAACTACAGTTGCTATTTGTTCTTTAATGTTTACAGAAGAACTTACTTTTTCCCATATTGGGTCTACTACGTCTACTACAGTTCCATCTCCACTAACTTCTGCTCCTTTTACCTCAATACCAGAAGTAATAGTAATTGCATTGTTCTTATTATCTGATGTATCAACAACTTTATCTGCTGGAATAGCTACTGTAATTACACCACTGTAATCCATTGTTTCTTTTCCTACAAGTTTTTCAAGTTGTTCTAAGTGAGACAATTTTAAAGTATAACGTTTACCAATTACTTTATTTGTTCCATTTACATTATTCTCTATATTTACAGAATTTAACTCTTTAGCAACTCCATGAACTCCAGTATTATCCCAATTTGGTGTCTCGCCATCAATCTTAATTTCTAAATCCTTTAAACTTAATGTACTAGAAGCAAAATGTTTATCTGTAATATCAAATACCATTGTAAATGTTTTATTATCATAATCTATATCAGATGTAGAATATTTATATGTTACATTTGGCTTAATAAAATCTACAAAATCTCCATCTATAGTTGTCTCCACATTCTTATTAGGTTCTGGTGTATTTGTATCCTTTACTGCTCCTTCTGCAACTTTAATTGAAAAGTTACCACTCCAATCTGAATATTCTCTATCATAATTTATAGATTTTCTAGCTTGCTCTAAGTTTGATAATACTAATTGATATTGATGACCAACTACTTTGCTTGTTCCATTTACTGTTCCACTTATATCAGAAACTTTTGTCAATGTTCTTGTTATTTGTGTTGTTGGTACTAATTCGCCATCTACATATACCGAAATATCCTCAGTTGTTACTAAATCACTTTCATCTAAATATTTATCTATTACATTAAATACAAATGTTTCTGTCTTAGCAGTTGGGGATTTTGATGTTGAAACTTTTTCAACCTTTGGTTTAATAAAGTCTACATGTCCTAATTCAAATGTCTGCTCTTTACTTGTATTGTATTTTTTAGCCACAGTATCTGGCAAGTCTTGCTGTGGTAAATCTCGTAATGTTCCTTCTGCTATTGTTATTTTTGTTGTACCACTCCATTCAAAGAACTCTTTATTCTTTGCTGTTTGTTTTGTTGTTTCTTCCCAATCTGATAATGTTAATGTATATTTAACTCCATATTGTACTGATTTACCATCTCTTGTTTCTGTTAATTTTTCTACTGGACTTAATGATTTTACAACATTTTTTGTAGTTGTTACTTCTTCATTATCAACATATACTTTAATATTATCAGTTGTTAATTTGCTATTTTCTCCATCAAGATATTTATCCGTTCCTATTAAATCAACTGTTACTATATTATTTGTATGATCTATTTTGATATTTTCTGCCTTCCATAATGGATCTACAACATCCACTATTTTTTCATCAGATTTACTTCCACCTGGATCATTTACTCCAATTGAGATTACTTTCTCTACATTTTTATTTCCAGATTTATCTGTCGCAACCCCTGCTGGGATGGATATGCTCATTGGTCCACTGTAGTCTCTATATTTTCCATCCGCAGTTTGTTGTTGCAATCCTGTTATTACTAACTTATACTTTTCTCCAACTGTTACTTTTTTACCATTTATAGTATCTTCTATGTCCTCTATTTTTGTTAACTTTTTTTGTATTTTATTATTTGGTATTGTTGTTTCTGAATCTGTATCAGTTAGTTTTACAACTATGTCATTAACTTTATTTAATAATGTAGAACTGTCAAAATATTTATCTGATACTGAAAATTCTACTGTTACGCTTTTATTTTCTTTATCTATATCTGTATTTGAATATACATATGTAAATTCTGGTCTTATTGAATCTATAAACATTGTTCCTGATTTATTTGCTTCGATATTTTCAGTTTCTTTTATTACAATATCTGTCATTGTTCCAGATGTATCAATTGCACTTAAGTTTTGGTTACTATAAGTATCATCTTTTAATGTCTTTTTATCTATTTTTAATGAAATGTTACCACTCCACTCTGTATATGTTTTTCCATCTTTTCTTACATCATCTAATCCTGATATTGTTAATACTTGTGTTACATCATTTGCTCCTGTTGTTGCATTTTTTGCTACTACTGCTGTTGCAATTGACTTACTAACTGTTGTTGATTCTACTCCATCAAAGTATACATGTATTTTATCTGCAGTTAATGAACTTGTTACATTACTTGTAAATTCTTTTCCCGCTTCTGCATTTGTTCTACCTCTTAATGTTACTGTTATTTTACTATTTTTTAAATTGCTATCATCTATTGTTAATGTTGATGCTTCTTTTACCCATTCTGTTCTGTATTTTGGATTTATTGTTCCTCTTGTATAATTTATTGTTGAACTTGTTGCATCTGTATTTAGTTTGAAATTGTTTTTGTCAAAATAAATTTGTTCTGATGCGTATATTGTTATTTCATCTTGTTTTCCTGTTCTTCCAAACATATCTTCATATGCTTTTACTTGTTTGTTGCCATCTGTTATGTCTCCATCTGCAATTTTTGTAAATGCTGGGCCTAAATCTAAGCTTGTCATTGCTGTAGATCCTGTGTTATAAAACATAGATCTCATATTGGTTACATTACCTGTGTCAAATCTATCACCTAAATCTAAGTTTGTCATTGCTACAGCTCCTGTGTTATAAAACATATAACTCATATTAGTTACATTACTTGTGTCAAATTTATCTCCTAAATTTAAGCTTGTCATTGCTTTTTCTCCTGTTCTATAAAACATAGATTCCATATCTGTTACATTACTTGTGTCAAATTTATCTCCTAAATCTAAGCTTGTCATTGCAGTATATCCTGTATTAATAAACATAGAACTCATATCAGTTACATTACTTGTATCAAATTTATCTCCTAAATTTAAGCTTGTCATTGCTTTTTCTCCTGTTCTAGAAAACATAGATTCCATATCTGTTACACTACTTGTATCAAATTTATTTCCTAAATTTAAGTTTGTCATTGTTGCAGCTCCTGTAGCAAAGAACATACCACGCATATTAGTTACATTACTTGTATCAAATTTATCTCCTAAATTTAAGTTTGTCATTGCTGCAGCTCCTGTAGCGTTAAACATCCTATACATATTAGTTACATTACTTGTATCAAATTTATCTCCTAAATTTAAGCTTGTCATTGCGGTATATCCTGTATAGAAAAACATGTCATACATATTAGTTACATTACTTGTATCAAAATTATTTCCTAAGTTTAGACTTGTCATTGCTCTATATCCTGTCATATCAAACATAGAACTCATATCAGTTACATTACTTGTATTTAATAAACCTATATTTGTAATAGTTTCTGTTGATGTACATTTATCAGAACTTCCAACACTCCTAAACAAATAACTTGAATTATAATTTCCAAATATTTCATTATCACTTCCAATATATACTTTTAATGTTCCATTAGCATTAGTTGTAAACCAAGCTAAAATTGACTTATCTTGTTGTGCTGAAACATCCCAAGTTGTATCTTCATTAACAATTTTTTTAGCTGACTTATCATAAATTGAAGAAGGTATATTATCCATAAATGTTATATTGTCAATGTTCTGTCTTTGAATTGCCTTTACCTTACTATTAGTACTACTTGCACTACCCAAGAATCCACTTGTAGTCTCTGTATCTGTTTTTCTTAAAGTATTAAATACTAATAAATCTGTTGCTTTATTTGTATTGTTAGAATTATCTGTAATTGTATTTGGTTGTATTTGTATTTTAATCTGATTTGCATCTTTAGCTAAACCTGAACCACTAAGTGATATTGTATATCTATCACCAATTCTAGTAGTTCCATCAGCAGCATATTCTGGTGTTTTGGCACCTGTTATACTTTTATTAATATTAGCTGTTACCTCAGTTCCATTTACAAATACCTTTATATCATTTGCAGTCAAATTACTACTCTTAAAGTATTTGTCTGTTCCTTTAACTGTTATTGATGCAGTTTGACTTGCTGCATTAGCAGTTGAACTTACTCTTTCCCATATTGGGTCTACAACATCTACTACTTTACCATCAGTAGTTACATCTCCTGCTAAAATATTAATTCCTGATGTTATTGTTGTTCCTGCATTTCCATGTTTTGTTGTATCTATTGCCACATCTTCTGGAATTGCTACTGTTATAATACCACTGTAGTCCATTGTTTCTTTACCTGCTAATTTTTCTAATTGTTCTAGGTGTGATAATTTTAATATATAATGTCTACCTACTGTTTTGCTTTGTCCATTTATTGTTGCCTTTGTCTCTGTATAAGTCAAATTCTTAGTTACTCCATGTACTCCTGTACTATCCCAATTTGGTTCTTCTCCATCAATTAATATTTTTAATTGACTAACATCATTTAATGTTATACTTGATAAATATTTATCTACAATATCAAATTCCATTTTAAATGTTTTGCCATCATAATCTATATCTGAGTCACTATATTTATATCTTACTTCAGGTTTTATAAAATCTACAAAATCAGTAATTGTTGTTGTATCAGGATTTATTATATTACCTTTTACATCTCTTGATGCATCTTCTGCAATATTAAGTTGTAATGTACCACTTAATTCCCTATAATCTCTTCCAGAAGATTTAAATTCTGAATCAGTTTCAACTATACTAGATATTTCTACTGTATATTGATGTCCTACTGTTTTTACTTCTCCATCTAATATTGTTTTTATTGGTACTGTTTTTAAGATTTTTTTAGTAACTTCACTATCAACATTTTTTCCATCTAAAAATACTGATAATTCATTTAATTCTACTGTATCATCTGGATAATAGTTTTTATCTGTTATGTTAAATATAATTGTTTCTTTACCAGCTGTTTCATCCTGAGTTTTTTGTACCTCATAAACTTCTGGTCCAGTTCCATCAATATTTCCAACTTCTAGAGTTTGTTTATTACTTGAATTTTGGTATGCATCTGTTACTATTCCTGCTTCAATTTCTAGTGAAATATCTCCACCATTTTCATTTCTGTATTTAGCAGTTCCTCCAACTATTGTTTCTGTTGGTGTAAATTCTGTATATCCTCCACCCTCTGGTGTAATATTAGTTAATGCTAATGTATATTCATATTCTTGATCTTTAACTATTTCAACTGGTCCTGATAATCTCTTTTCAATTTCTGAAGACTCAACTCCATTTGCAAGTACTTTAATTTTATCAACTGTCACATTAAATATGCTTTGGTCTTTAATTAAGAATTTATCTTTTATTCTTATTTTTATCATTCCACCATTCATGTCTGCATTTGCAAGTGACCATACTGGATCTACAACATCTACTACTTCTTTGTCAGTGTCTGAACCTCCTGGTTCATTTCTGCCTATTGTTATAGTCTTTCCTGCATTTGTGTTTCCAGATTTATCATAAATTGCTCCAGCTTGAAATGCTAATGTCATATAACCACTGTATTTAAATCCATCTCCAACTCCATTAGCGTCTTTTGAATCTAAACCTGTAATTGTTAGTTTTAATCTTTCTCCAACTTTTGTATTTGCAGTACCATTAACTGTGCCTGTTAAGTCTTGAACCTTTTCTAACTTTTTAGTTATTGCCTTATTTAATTCTGTTTTATCATAATCATCAATTCCAACTATTATTTTACTTCCATCATAAGTTCCATCAGATTTCTTTAATGCTGTACTAGCAGAATTTTTATATGTATCATCAAAATACTTATCTATTACATCAAATGTAATTTCTACTTTTTCTTCTTTTCCACCATGAGTTATTTTTGTGTCTGATGCTCTATATGTAAACTCAGGTTTAATTGAATCAATAAACATTGTTCCTGATTCGTTTTTATCTTTTTTGTCATCACTTATTGTAATTTCTTTCATTGTTCCAGATGTATCAATTGCACTTAAGTTTCTGTTATCATATACATCTTTTAATGTCTTCTTGTTTATTTTTAATGTAATGTTACCACTCCACTCTTGGAAGCTCTTTCCATTTACTCTTCCTTGATTTAGTCCTGATAATGTTAATACTTGTCTTACATCATTTGCTTGTGTTACTGTATTTGTAACAGTTTCTGCATTTGAAAGTGATTTTGTTATACCTGTTGTTTCTTCTCCATCTATAAATACTTGAACATCATTTGCCGTTAATACACTTGTTACATCACTCTTATGATCAATTCCTGCTTCTGGATTTGTGCTACCTCTTAATGTTACTGTTATTTTACTGTTGTTTATATTGTTGTTATCTATTGTTAATTCTGATGCTTCTTTTGTCCATTCTGTTCTGTATTTTGGATTTATTGTTCCTCTTGTATATTCTATTGCTGATGTTGTTGCAGTTGTATCTGTTTTGAAATTGTTTTTGTCTAGGTAGATTTGTTCTGATGCATAAATTTTGCATCCTGTTTTCCCTGTATTTTCAAACATTTCTAGATATGCTTTTTCTGCTTTATTATTTATTATTATATTTCCATCTGCAATTTTGGTAAATGCTGGGCCTAAATCTAAACTTGTCATTGCTGTACTTCCTGTTCCAGAAAACATCCCATACATATTCGTTACATTTCTTGTATCAAATTTGTCTCCCAAATCCAAACTTGTCATTGCTTTATATCCTGTTTGAGCAAACATATTTGACATATCAGTTACATTACTTGTATCAAATTTATCTCCTAAATTTAAGCTTGTCATTGATTGAGCTCCTGTTTGTACAAACATTCCATTCATATTCGTTACATTTCTTGTATCAAATTTATCTCCTAAATCTAAACTTGTCATTAAGTTTCCTGTTGCCCAAAACATCCAGCTCATATTTTTAACATTACTTGTATTAAATTTATTTCCTAAATTTAATTCTGTCATTGATTCACGTCCTGTATGAGCAAACATATGATTCATATCTTCAACTTTACTTGTATCAAATTTATCCCCCAAATTTAAGCTTGTCATTTTTATACATCCCGTATAAGCAAACATACGATTCGTATTTTTAACTTTACTTGTATCAAATTTGTCTCCTAAATTCAAGTTTGTTAATGCTGTATATCCTGTATCGCAAAACATGTATGACATATCTGTTACTTTATTTGTAATAAAATTACCACCTAAATTTAAGGTTGTCATTGCAACATATCCTGTTTGTTCAAACATACCACTCATATTTTCTACATTACTTGTATTAAAGCCATTTCCTAATTCTAGTTTAGTCATTGATCTATATCCAGTATATCTAAACATTCTATACATCTTTGTTACACTAGTTACATTTAATAAATTCAAATTATTAATTGTTTCTGTTGATGTACAAATTTCTGCATATCCTATATAAGCAAACAAATTAGTAGAATCTTGATTTGCAAAAATTTCACTATTACTTCCAATATAAACTTTTAAACTTCCATTTGCATTAGTATCATACCAAGCTAATATTGATTTATCTTGTTGAGCAGATACATCCCAAGCAGTATCTTTTTTATAATCTCTTAATGATGCATCATATCCTATATTATCTGGTATATTATCCATAAATGTTATACTGTCAATATTTTGTCTTTGAATTGATTTTACTTTATTATTAGTACTACTTGCACTTCCTAAAAATCCACTGTTTGCATTTTCCTCTTGGCTTGTATTAATCAAAGTATTATATAATATAAATTCTGTTTTCTTATTTCCATTTCCAGATTGATCTTTTGCAACTCCTTGAGGAATTACTACTTTAACTTGCTTAACATCTGATGCAAAATTTGTAACTGTTAATGTATAATCTATACCATATGTTACTGTAGATGTTACATTATTTACAGTTCTTTCTTCTTGTTTATCTTCTTTAGTTAAACTTACTTCTAAACCACTTTTGGTTTCTGCCCCATTTATAAATATTTGTATATTATCTTTTGTCAATGTGCTAGTAGAGAAATATTTGTCTGTAACTTTAAAATTTAATGTTGCAGTTTTGTTAATAGCATTTGCAGAAGAACTTACTTTTTCAAATAATGGATCTACAACATCCACTACTTTTCCTGTTCCTGTACCTCCAGGAATATTTATACCTGATGTTATTGTTTTTGCAACATTTGTATTATTTGATGTGTCAACCATTTTGCTAGCAGGTACTACTACTGTAACTACACCACTGTAATCTAAATATTTATCTCCTTGTTTTACTTGTAATTGTTCCAAATTTGATAATTGTAATGTATATCTTTTTCCAATTACTTTTGTTACACTTTTAACAACTCCGTTTTCAGTAACTTTTACTGTATTTTTTATATCTGTTGAACTTAATGCTTTAGTAACTTTTGTCCAATCAACATCTTTGTTATCTATCTTTATTGTTAAATCACCTATGCTTAATGCTGTTGATTTAGACTCATCATAGAATTTATCTGTCATATCAAATACCATTGTAAATGTTTTATCTGTCTTATTGATATCTGACTTAGCATCACTTGTTGCATCTTCTACATACTTATATGTAATATCTGGTTTTACAACATCTATAAAATCTCCTTGAAGCTCTGTTTCTGCATTCTCATTTTTTTCTATAGTTATTGCATTACCATTTGAATCTGTAGCAGTTCCTCCTGCATCTGTAACTATCCCTGCTGCAAATTTTATTGATACATTACCACTCCAATCAGTATATTCTCTATTATAGTCAATTGAAGATCTTGTTTTTGGGAAATTTGTTAATTCTAGTGTGTATCTATATCCAACTATTTTGCTTGCTCCATTTATAGTTGCTTTTAATTCTTCTACTTTTACATAGTTTTTAGTTACACTGCTTGCTTCTTCTCCATCTACATATACTGTTACTTTTGATTTATTTGTATTTGCCTCTGCAACTGTTGTACCTAATCCTGTACTTTTTAAATATTTGTCAACTACATCAAATACAAATGTTTCTTTTCCACTTGCTACATTTTTAGTTGAAGAAACTTTTATAATTTCTGGCTTTAATGTATCTATCTTGTTTAATGCCACTTCTAATGCCTCGTTTTTGTTATTAGAGTTATCAACTAATGTATTCTCAGGAATACGAACTTTCATATCACCACTATATTCTCTGTATACTCTACCTGTTAAAGTATTAGTTTCATATTTTGTTCTTTGTTCATTAAATTTACTATCTGTTTCTTCTAAACCTGATATTTCAAGCTTATAATGTATTCCATAATTTAATCCATTTTCACTTAAATCTTCTACTTTAGTTAAACTTTTTACAATATCTGTTGAACTTTCACTTGCTGTTACATTTACACCATCTACCCAAAGTTGTACTTTGTCTGCAGTCAAACTATTTTCTTTATAATATTTATCTGTTCCATATAAATCCATAGAAACATTCATTTTTCCTGTTGTGCTATCTATTATTTTTCTAACATTCTTAGCTTCCCACACTGGGTTTACAACATCAACTACTGTTTCTCCTGGATCTGTAGGTTGACTCGGATCACTTATACCTATTGTAATTGTCTTTCCATTACTTGTATTTCCTGATTTATCTGTTGCTAGACTGCTAGGAAATTGTATACTCATAGGTCCACTGTAATCTCTGTAAGTTCCTTCTTTTGTTTTTTGTTGTAACCCTCCAATTACTAATGTAAATTTATACCCAACAGTTACTGTTTCTCCATCTCTTTCTTCTGTTAACTCAGTTACATTAGTTATTTTTTTAGTTACAACTCCATTTATCTGTGAATCAGCATCATCTTTTAATGCTATTTGTATTTTATTTACTTCATCTTGATTTACAACTTTTTGTCCATTTTCATCTTTTAATAATTTTGTACTTTCAAAATATTTATCAGCTATAGAAAATTCTACTGTTAATGTTTTATCACTATAATTTATATTTCCTGTTGAATACTCATATCTTATTTCTGGATTTTGATAATCTGCGAACATTGTATTATCTGTATTATGATCTGTTTTTGTATCTTTTATTTCTACATTAACCCAAGTACCATTTGTGTCTTTTTCCATCATACTTTGGTTTCCATATTCATCTGTTAAGATATTTGCATTATATGTACTTGAATCTTTTCCTCTTCCTGCTAATTTTAATGCAATATTTCCTGACCATTCTGTGTAGCTTTTTCCTGATACTCTTACAGCTTCTTTTAGATTTGATAATCTGATTGTATATGTTATTTCATTCTTTTGTGATGTTGCATTTTGGTTTTTAGTGCCTCCTCCAACTTCTACTGTTGGTTGTGTAATATTGCTATTTGCATTTACATTTACAGCTGGAATTGTTGTATTTGTTACATCTACACCATCTATAAATACAGTTACATCTTTTGCTTTTAATTGACTCTCTACATCACTAGCATAATTTATGTCTGTATTTGCATCTATATTTTGAGATTGGTATGCAGAACCTTTTACTGTTACAGTTAATGTTCCTTCACTTGCACTAAATGAACTTTTTATTTTTTCCCACTCTGGTTTGTATATTGGATTTATAGTTCCGTGATTTAATCCTACATTTTCTTCTGCTTTTGCATTTTCTAACACTGGTGCATATATATCTTTTGTTACTTTACTAAACTTTATATAAAACCCTAATACCGTTATTAAGGCTATTAATATTATTATAATTTTTCTTACATTTTTTCTCTTTTTAAACATGTTCTTCCTCCGTTTTTTAGCTCAAAAATCCTATCTTATTTCTCTATCTATTTTATATCATAATAGGCTATTTTTTTCAACGTTTTTCGGCATTTTTTTCAAAAAAAAAAGCACCAAATTTGGTAGCTTTTTTTACCTAAGGAAGAAAAAAGAAAACTTGCATTTTTTTGCAAGTTTTCTTCTTTTATTCATCTCAGATATTCCCATTTTTTCATATAAAAAATATATTTAACAATTAATAATATATTGTTTTTTATACCTTGCTGTCGCAATCTCCATATAAAAAATACTTGTATGTAGATTGCTCCATATCGCATTCGCTTCGCTCATTTGGTCGCTTACGCGGTATTTCAAAAACAATATATTATTAATTTTCTAAAATCTATATTATGATTTTTCTGTAAATTGTAACCAATAATTAATGATATTTAAATTCTTTATTTAATTGACTTTTTTCAAAAATGTGTGTATAATATAGTTAGAAAATGAGAGTCACAGAATGTGACTACCACTATATTAGTAATAACAACACATTCCAACCGACAAAAGCAGAATGTGTTGTTTTTTATTGTTTATTAGTCCACATTATGTATATAATACACAATAAGGCTACGTTTATAGTCATTGAAAATAAAAATCCTAATATTAGGAATAATAAAAATTTTACCATAAACAACCACCTCCTTGCTCTCGATGTATCGAGTATTGAAAGTGGCAGCCTCAACATATCTGCTATCTCATTTTCTCTGTTTTATACTATATAATATTTTTCAACAAAAAACAAGCGAACAAATTAAAATTTCACAAATTTTTTAAAATATTAAAAAATTAATAATATATTGTTTGAAATACCGCGTAAGCGACCAAATGAGCATAGCGAATGCGATATGGAGCAATCTACATACAAGTATTTTGCATATGGAGATTGCGACAGCAAGGTATAAAAAACAATATATTATCAATTTTTTCATACATAATTTATAAATAGTTTTAAAAAGAAAAAACCCACATAAATGTGAATTTTCTCTTTTTTTTATTAAATTAACGTCCTAATTTAAACGAAGTTTCATTAGAATATATTAACTCTGGTGCATAAACAACTAAGCTTGAAACTCCACAATTTGTAAACATCTCATCATGAGTATCAGCAATTTTTGTAAACACTGCACCCAAATCTAATGTAGTCATTGATGAAGCTCCCGTTCCATAGAACATTTTTGTCATATCTGTTACTGCCGTTGTATAGAATTTGTCGCCTAAGTCTAAACTTGTCATACTATTATGTCCTGTACTTAAGAACATACTATTCATGTCTTGTACACTACTTGTATTAAAGTTTGAACCTAAATCCAATTTAGTCATTTTTGCAAATCCTGTATTAGCAAACATACTATTCATTGTAGTTACTAGACTTGTATCAAAAGACTCTCCTAGGATCAAGCTTTGCATCTTATCATGACCTGTACTTGAGAACATACTATTCATGTTTTTAACATTACTTGTATTAAATTTATTTCCAAAATCAATACTTGTCATCTGTTCAAATCCAGTTTCATTAAACATACCTTCCATACTTTCAGCTTTACTAGTATCAAAACTATTACCTAAGCTAAATGTCTGCATTGACTTGTATCCCATATGAGCAAACATATTCGTCATATTCTTAACATTATCAACATGTAATAGTTCAAGATTTTTAATTATTTTATTAGAAGCTTCACTAGTTGTAACACAACCTGAACTATAAGCTATATAATTAAATAAGTTTGTAGAATTTACATTACCATTCATGATAATTGTTGTACCTATATGAACTATATATTTTCCGGTTGTATTATTCTTTTCGTACCATGCCAAGATTGTTCTATCTTGTGTTGCAGATACATCCCATAGTGTTGAATCACCATCTTTAATGTATTCTTCGAAAATTACTTGTTCTACATTTTGTCTTTGTAAATCTGTATTTCCTAAGAATGGACTTGTTGCTTCTGTTTCTGTACTAGTTTCTTTTAAACTACTAAATAAGATAAATTCTCTTTCTTCATTAGTGTTTCCATAATTATCTATTAGCACTCCTGCCGGTATTGTAAATGATACCTGATATGCTGCTGGATCAAATCCTGTTAATGTTACATTATATTGTTTTGCATATGCAAGATTTACTGATGTATCTTCTGTCATAGTTAGTTTTACATCTGTTTTTGGTGCCTCTCCATTTACTCTAACAACTACATTATTTACATTTAATGTACTTTGTAATTTGTTTAAGTATTTATCAGTACCTCTAATTACCATATTAGCTTTACCTTGTCCAGCTTCTACTGTTGCTCTGCCTATTTGTTCCCACATTGGGTCTACAACATCGACTATCGTTCCATTTCCAGAACCTCCTGGTAAGTTAACTCCTGATGTTATTGTTGCATTTGTATTTCCATTGTTTGAAGTATCTTTTGCCATTACATCACCTTTAAATGCTACTGTAATAACACCACTATAATCTAATGTATTTCCTGTTTTTATTGCTTGTTGTAAATTAGATAATTTTAATTTATAGTGTTTACCTATTACTTGATTTGTTAATCCAGTCTTTATCACACCATCAATTGTTTTATTTATAGGTTTTGCAGTAGTTCCTGCTGTTACGTCTGATGAAGAAACAATTTCTTTTGTTACATTTTTATTGTTTGTAATATCTACTCCATCAACTTTTATTGTTAGGTAATTTGTCAAATTAGCTGTTGTTAATTCTGTAACTGTATTAATGTATTTATCTGTAATTTCAAAATCCATATCAAATGTCTTATTTCCATAATCTATATCAGAATTTGAATATTTATATGTTATCTCTGGTTTTATAAAGTCTACAAAATCTACTGCTAACTTGTCAATCTTGTCATTTGAATTTGGCGTAGTATTTGTATCTTTAATTTTACCTTCTGCTACATCTATCGAAACAGTACCACTCCATTCAGAGTAATTCTTATCTGAATCAATACTTGCTCTAGTTTGCTTAAAGTTTGATAATACTAATGTGTATTGTTGTCCTATAGTTTGTGTACTTCCATTAACTGTTGCTGTTATGTTTTCTCCTTGTGTCAATGTTTTAGTTAATCCTGTTGCAGAAACACCATCAACATATACTGAAATATCATCTGCAGTTAAACTACTATTTGCTGTATCAATATATTTATCAATAGCATTAATTACTATTGTCTCAGTTCCTGCTGTAGCATTTTTAGTTGTACTTGCAACTACTATTCTTGGTTTTATAAAGTCTACATGTCCTAAAGTAAATGTTTGTTCTTGACTTGTATTGTACCTCTTTGCTGTATCTGGTAAATCTTGTTGTGGTAAGTCTCTTAATGTTCCACTTGCAATTTTAATTTTTGTTGTACCACTCCACTCTAAGAATTTTTTACCATCTTGTAATGAAGATTGTTCCCATTCAGAAAGTGTTAATGTATATTTAATTCCATAATCTACAGAAGTTTTAGCACTCAATTCTTTCTTAATGCTTGATGCTTCTTCTCCATCCACAATAACTGTTATGTCATTTGTTGTTAAATTACTATTTGCTGTATCAATATATTTATCTGTTCCTATTAAATCTACAGTAATCTTTTTATTTGTATTGTCTATACTAAAGTTGTCTGTTTTCCATACTGGATCTACAACATCGACATTTACTTGGTTTCCTGAGCCATCAGTATTTACACCAATTGTAATTGTTTTTGCATCACTTGTGTTTGTAGATTTGTCTGTTCCTATTCCTGCTGGGAATCCAATACTTATTGGGCCACTGTAGTCTCTATAATCTCCATTTGATGTTTCTTGCTGTAATCCACTAATTACTAATTTAAATGTATATCCTATTGTTATTGTTTTACCATCTACTGTTCCTGGCACTGGAGTTATTTCTGTTATTTTCTTAGTTACTTTGCTATTTACTCCTGAATTTGCATCATCTTTCATCTGTACTTCAATTTTGTTTACTTCTGTTTGATTTGCAGTTAATGTTCCATTTGTGTTTGTTATTAATGTTGAACTTGCAAAGTATTTATCTGTTACAGAGAATTCTACTGTTAATGTTTTATTTGTCTTGTCAATATTTGCTGGTGCATATACATATTTTATCTCTGGTTTTACATAATCTGCAAACAATCTTCCTGTTGTATTTTTGTCTGTAACTGTTGTTGTAAAGCTTTGTTCTATATTTTGGCTTCCAATTCCATAAGCATCTTTTAATCCAGAATCTTGAAGTACTTTTAATGTAATATTACCTGAATTATTTCCAAAGTTCGTAATTTTTATTGTTTGCTCTACGTCTTTTGTTCCTTTTGTTGTATTGTCTACTTGTCTTGCTGTTAGTTCCATATTTAGTCCTGTTACTTCTGTTCCATCAATAAATACTTTCACTTTTGCTTTATCTGTAATTCCTGTACTTACATTACTCTTGTATTCTGTTATTTCTAATGCTGAATTCGTTGAACCTGTTAATGTAACTATTAAGCTTTCAGTCTCCTTATCAAATGTTGTTGTTTTTAACTCCCATTCTGTTCTATATTTAGGTTCTATTGTTCCATTTGAGTATGATATAGCTGTTGAGTCTTCTCCACCTAATCTGAAATTCTTAGAATCTTTGTATATTGCTTCTGGCGCATAAACTACACATCCTGATTTTCCTAAATTTGTTGCAAAATTTGTATTATTTCCTGCAATTTTAGTAAATGCTGGACCTAAATCTAATGTTGCCATTTTTTCTTGTCCACATCCACTAAACATCTCTGTCATATCTGTTACATTTGTTGTATAGAATAAATCTCCTAAGTCTAAACTTGTTAATTTCTTATTTCCTGTAGATTTAAACATACCCTTCATTGATGTTACTGTTGTTGTATTAAATTTAGTTCCTAGTGTTAAGCTTGTCATATTGTTATTTCCACATTCTGCAAACATATTATTCATTAATACTGATTTTTCTGTATTTATTGCAAACTGACTGCCTAAATTCAAGCTTGTCATTGCTGTATATCCTGTTCTTTCGAACATAGATGTCATATTTTCTACTTTAGATGTATTGAAGTTTGTATCTAAATTAATGCTTGTCATCTTGCTAAATCCTGTATTTAAGAACATTCCACTCATATCTTCTGCACTAGTTGTAAAGAAGTTGCTTCCTAAACTAAATGTTGTCATATTACTATATCCCAAATATGCAAACATATTTGACATATTTTTTACACTTCCAAAACTTACAGAACTCATATTCTTTATTATTGGATTGCTTTCTTCACTTGTTGCTATACATGCTGAATTTTTTCCAATATAACTAAACCAATTACTTGAATTTACATTTGCTCCAATTAAAGTATCACTACCAATGTGAACAATATAAGTTCCATTACTTATTTCACTTGTATTATACCAAGCCATTATTGAACCATCTTGTTGAGCAGAAACATCCCAACGTTTACTTGTCTCTCCACCAATGTAGCTTTCAAATACTATTTGAGAAATCTTACCTCTTTGAATTCCCTTTGTATTGTCTAAAAATGCTGATGTTTCACTTGCATTAGATTCTGCCTCTTTTAATGTGTTAAATAAGTTAAATGTTTTTTCTTTATTTCCATTATTGTCATTATCTACAACAAGTCCGGCTGGTATTACAACCTTTAATTGATTAATATTTGATGGATATCCAGTAATATTTAAAGTATATTCTTCTCCATATTTAACTGTAGTTGTTTTACCATTTTCAATTCTGGTTTCTAATGGTAAATCTGCTTTTATTAACTCTTTAGTTATTCCATCTCCAGATGCTACTCCAATTGCTTTTTCTTCGCCATTTATAAATATTTTAATATTTGCAGCTGTTATTAAGCTTGACTTAAAGTATGTATCTGTTGCAGTAAATCTTAATGTTGCTGTTCCTTTTGCTGGATCTGCCACAGTTCCAAGTCCTGTAATCAATGGATCTACAACATCGACTACTGTTCCATTTCCAGTTCCACCTGGTATATCAATTCCTGATGTAATTGATGTACCTACATTTCCGTTTTGACTTCCTCCAGAGGTTCTATCTTTTATAACATCTTCTTTAATTCCTACTGTAATAATACCACTATAATCTGCTGTTGTCATTCCTTCTTCAATTTGTAGTTTTTCTAGATTTGAAATTATTAATGTATATTCGTGCCCAATTACAGTTGTTGAAACAGTTTCTATATTTTCTGTAGTTGCACTAGTCATTTTTACATTTGTTGCATTAATATCTATTGAACTTAATGCCAAAGTAACTGTTCCCTCTTTTTCTAATTCACTTAAATTATATTCAATTTCACTACCGTTTTTTAATTGTCCATTTTTAATTTTTACTGTTAAATCATCTAATGCTAATTTTCCTTCAGTATAATATTTATCTGTTATTCTAAATTTCATTGTATATGACTTACTGTTTTTATCTACTTCTTGGTGTGTATATTCAAGATATGGATTTATAACATCTACAAAGTCTCCATTAATTGATGTAGCTTCACTTGTATTATTTGATGTATCTTTACCTACACCTGCATCTACATCAACTCTTACTGTACCACTCCAATCTTTATATCCTTTTGAATTTTTGCCTTTGTCAAATCCTGTTAATTCTAATGTATATCTGTATCCCACTGTTTGACCAGCTTGATCACCTATTGTTGCTGTTAATTTCTCTACTTTAGTAATATTTTTTGTAATACTATCAGCAGATTCATCATCTACATATACATGTAGTTTTGATAGGTTGTTCTTTGCTTCCGCTACTGTTGTTCCTAATCCTGAACTTGATAAATACTTATCAACTACATCAAATACAATTGTTTCTTTTTTATTTGTTTTATCAACTGCTGATGAAACTTTTACTACATCTGGATTTATTTTATCAACCTGTCCTAAATCTAATGTTGTAGCTTTGTTTGTATTTCCTGATGTATCCACTAATTGATTTGCTGGAATTTCAATTTTTATAGCTCCACTGTATTCTCTGTACCACCTTGTTCCATCTGCCCTTGCTGATAAAAATGTTGCATCATCTTCTTTAAAGTTTGATAATGTTACACTATATCTAATCTCTGGATTTCCAGAACTAGAAGTTGTGTCTTGTCTACCACCTACAGATTTTTGTACTTTAATTCCCGCAGTTTTTTCGATGTCTTCACCATTTATAAATACTCTTATATCTGTTGGATCTAAAGAACTATTTGTTGTATCAAGATATTTATCAGTTCCTACAACATCTGCTGTTACTGTTCCATTAGTCTCATTTACCGTAAATCCTTCAACTTTCCATATTGGATCAACAACATCTACTATTGTTCCATCTTTTTCAGTCATATTACTTGATGGGCTATCAACTCCTATAGTAATAGTTTTTGCATCATTTTTATTACCTGATAAATCTGAAATTTTGTCTTTTGGAATTGCTATAGAAACAATACCACTGTAATCTATACCTGTATTTGGATTTTGTTGTAAATTCTTAATTACCAATGTGTATCTAGTTCCATATCCACTTGCTAATGCTGTTGATGTTAAACTATTTCCAGATGCTGTTAACTCAGCTTGTGTCATTGTTTTACCACCAACTGTAACTGTTAAATCTGATAATGCTAAGCTACTTGCTGAAGAATTATAGTATTTATCTGTTGCGTCAAATACTACTGTTAATGTTTTATTTGTCTTATCAATTACAGTATTTGATGTTTTATAAATAATGTCAGGTTTTATAAAGTCCACTTTTCCTAATGTAAATTCTTGTTGTTTATTTGTATTATGATTATCATAAATTGTTCCTTCTGCAATTTGTATTTTAGTTGTACCACTATATTCTCTATAATCTCTATTGCCTTCTGCAAAAGTAATATCTGATTCTGTCCAATTGCTTAATGTTAATGTATATTTAACTCCATATTGTATACTTCCATATTGTCTTTCTTCTGATAATATTTCAACATCACTCAATGTTTTTAATACTTCATCTGAACTTGTTATTTCTGTGCCATCTACAAACACTTTTATTTTACTTACATCTAATTCATCTCTTGAATAATATTTATCTGTACCATATAAATCTACAGTTACTTTTTTATTAACCTTATCTATTTGTATATTTTTAGCTTCCCATATTGGATCTACAACATCCACTATTTCTTCTGAACCTGATTTGTCTGGTTCATCAACACCAACTGTTATTGTTGTAGAATCATTTACATTATTTGAAGTATCTTTTACTGTTCCTTCTGCTATTACTATACCTATTGGCCCACTGTAATCTTTATATTTTCCATCAGTTGTTTTACTTGCTTGTTCCAATCCACCTACTACTAATTTGTATTTTTTACCTATTGTTTCTGTTTTATCATTTCTTACTTCCTTAATTTCTTCTGAAGTTAAGGTCTTTGTAATATTTTCTGGTACTGCATTTGTATCTAACAATTTTACAGTCAAATTATTTTCAGTTATAGTTGAACTTGCGAAATATTTATCTATTATAGAGAACTCTACTGTTAATGTTTTTTCTGTATAATTTATATCTGTTGTTGAATAATTATAAGTAATTTCTGGTTTTATAAAATCAACAAATGCTACATCTGTAAGTGTTTGTTCTGTATTTTGGTTTCCATAGTTTTCTACTAATCCAGAATCTTGAAGTATTTTTAATGTAATATTTCCACTCCATTCTTTATAGCTCTTTCCTGATTGTCTAGCAGTTTCTTCAAAATCTGTTAAAGTGATTTTTTGTAAAACTTCAACTTTTCCAGAATTATTTATATCATAACTTACATTTCCTAGTTCCATAGATTGTTCTACATTTGTTAATTCTGTATTATCTATAAATACCTTTATCTTGTTTTTATCAGTTATACCACTAACCATATCTGCAGGGTATTCTGTTACTGTTATTTGCGAATTGATTTTACCTCTTAATGTAATTTCAACTTTTTTAGTTGTTTTATCTACTGTTGTACTATCTATTGCCCATTCTGTTCTATATTTAGGATTTATTGTTCCTCTAGAATATGCAATTTCTGTTGAACCTTCTCCTCCAATTCTAAAGTTTTTAGAATCTTTATAAATTGCCTCTGGTGCATTTATTATACATCCTGTGTTTCCTGTATTTGCAAAAATATTTGTATTTTCTTCTGCAATTCTTGTAAATGTTGGTCCTAAGTCTAATTCCTGTATATTTCCAGTTCCACAATCTTCGAACATACTTGTCATATTAGTTGCTGCTGTTGTATAGAATTGTTTACCTAATGACAATCTTGATATTTTAGAGCTTTTACTTGCAGTTCCATTAAACATATAACTCATATCTGTTACATTTGCAGTATTGAAGTTTTCTCCAAGGTTCAAACTTGTCATACCTTTAGCACCTGTATTTTGGAACATATATTGCATTTTAGTTACTTTAGTAGTATCAAAATTGCTTAAATCCAAAGTTGCTAATTGTTCACCTGCATTTGCGAACATATAACTCATATCTGTTACTTTAATTGTTTTAAACTTATCTCTTAAATTCAAAGTACTCATATTATTTTTTCCACAACCATCAAACATATGACTCATATCTTTAACACTTTCAGTATTAAAGTTTGTTCCTAAGTCTAAACTTGTCATTGCATTTGCCCCTGTATTATAGAACATATGATTCATATTTGTAACTCTTTTAGTCGTTACTAAATTCAATCCTTTAACAACTTCTGTTGCAGTACATTTTGAAGCACTACCTATATTAGCAAATAAATAACTTGAATCTGGGTTTGCAAATATCGCTGTAGTTCCGCCAATATATACATCTAATGCTCCATTTGATGAATTTGTTGTATACCAAGCCATTATTGAACCATCATTTCCAGCTGATACGTCCCATTTTGTAGCACTAACAATACTTGACAATCCTGAAACAAATGTTACACTCTCAATGTTTTGTCTTTGGATTGAATTATTTCCTAAAAATCCACTAGTTGGTGAAGTTTCTGTATTTGTTGCTTTTAAACAACTATATAGCATAAACTCTAATTCTTTACTTTGGTTTCCAGAATAATCTTTAATTGTTCCTGCTGGTATTTTTATCTTAACTTGACCCTCATCAATGTCAAATCCTGAAGCCTTAATTGTATATTTTACTCCAACTAAATACTTAGAAGTTTTTCCATTTTCTATCCAGTCTTCATATATATCTTCTTGTTTTTCTATTATTAAATTCTTTCCTGTTGCTCCATTTTTCTCTACTTGTACTCCATTAATCCATAATTCTAAAGTCTCACTTGTCAAAGTACTTTCTCTAAAATATTTATCTGTTGCTGTTACTACTATTGTTGCCTCTTGATTATCTAAATCTACTGTTTGAGAATCTACTGCCCATACTGGACTTACTATATCAAGATTTTCTTTTGTTCCTGTTTCATCTGGCAAATCAATTCCAAATGTAAGTGTTTTATTTAAATTACCATTATTTGATGTATCTTTAATCTTTCCTGCTGTAACCGCAATTGTTACATTACCACTATATTCTAAATATTTAGCTCCATCTGCAATTTTAGATTGTTCTAATCCTGAAATAGTTAATGTATATCTTCTACCAACCACTTGATTTGTTAATCCTGTTTTTATTTCACCATTTACAGTTTTATTTATAGCTTTTGTTGAGATTATATTTGTAGGTGTTGAAAGTGTTAATTTCGCACCTGGTATATTTTTCATATCAATATAATTTCCTAAGTCTGTACCATTTTGCATTTTTATTGTTAAATCTGCTAATGTTAAATCTCCACTTGAATAATATTTATCTGTTACATCAAATACTATATCAACTGATTTAGCACCTTCTACTGTTTTTGTATATTTATAAACCATACTTGGTTCTATAACATCTACAAAATCACCTTTTAATGTCGTTTCATTACTTGTATTTCCTTTAGTATCTGTTGCAATTCCCGCTTCTATATCAACAGTAACTGTACCACTTAATCCTTTAAATTGATATCCTTCTTGCAATCCTGCTTGTTCAAAATCTGATAGTACTAATGTATAGCGTTTTCCTACTGTTCTTTCTACTCCGTCAATTGTTGCAGTTAATGTTTCTACATTTGTAATTTGTTTTGTTATTGCATCTGCATTTTCACTATCTATAAATACATGTAATTTTGATAATAATGTTTGATCATCTAATATTGTACTATAATATTTATCTGTTACATCAAATACTATTGTTTCTGTTTTCGCTGTTTTATCTATGCTTGATGATACCTTTACAATTTCAGGTTTTAATGTATCTATTTCTCCTACACCAATTGTTAATTTTGAGCTCTTATTTCCATAATTATCTATTAATGTTTCTTCTGGAATTTCTATTGATACATCTCCACTATATTCTCTATATACTCTCTTACCTTCATTTCTTGCTGAAATAAATGCATCATATGATTCCTCTAAATTAGAAATTGTAAGCGTATATTTTAATCCATTTGTTATCTCTTCAGGTTCACTTAATGATTTTGAAAGTTCTGTTGCTAATCCAGAAATATCAACTCCATCTACCATTACCTTGATACTATTTGATGTTAACAACTCTTTACTACGTTCCTTATCTAAATATTTATCTTTTCCTATTAGTTCCATTGTAGCATTAGTCTTTCCAGATGCATCTTGTGTAATATTCATATTTTGTACTGTCCATATTGGACTTACAACATCAACGATTTCTTGATTTTTGTGATTAGTATCATTTTCTGGGTCATCTACACCAATTGTAATTGTTTTTGCAGAACTTTTTGTACCTGAATAATCTTCTGCCATTCCCTCTGGTAATGCTATTGCCATAGGTCCACTGTAATATATTCCATCACCTTGGTCTAATCCTTCAATTACTAATTTGAACTTTTCTCCAACTTTTTGATTCTGTCCATTTATAGTTTCATAAATTTCACTATCTCTTGTTAAAGTTTTCTTTATAGCATCATTTGGTATAGTTGTATTTGTATCAAGTAATTTTAATGCTATTGAACTTGAATTATAAGAACCATCTGCTAATTTAGGTAATTTTTCTTCATCAATTTTATTAAAATATTTATCAGTTACACTAAAATAAACTGTTACTTTTTTAGATTCATGATTTATTTCTGTTTCTGCATGTTCATATGTAAATTCTGGCGCTATTGAATCTAAGAATAATTTTCCTGTTGCATTTGCTTTTCCTGTTGGACTATCTTGTAGTTTATCTTCTTCAAGTTTTAAATTTGGATTTCCATATGAATCAACTAATGTTGCTTGAGCAATTTCTAAAGCTATATTACCACTCCACTCTGTATATTTTTTTGAAGCTTGTCTTGTTCCTTTAAATCCTGTCAATTTCAAACTGCATTGTACATTTGACTCTGGTGTTGCACTTGCTCCACTTATTGTTTTTGTAATGTTACTATTTGCATCTGGATCTCCGTCAATACTTACTGTTATTTGTGAAGTTGTTGTATTACTAAATTTATTTATTACATTACTGTTATATCCATTATAATTTGCTGAATCTACAGTTCCTTTTAATGTTACTGTTATTTCAGAATTTGTTTTATTTGGTGCTGTTGTTTCAACTTTCCATTGTGGTCTATATTTTGGTATTATTGTTCCTCTTGTAAAACTTATTTTAGTAGTTAAATCTGCTCCAAGTCTTAATTCATGTTCTCCCGAATAAATTGCTGAACCTACATATATTTTAATATTATCTTGTTGTCCACATTCAGTAAACATATTTGTATTTGTTCCTGCAATATTTGTAAATGCTGGACCTAAATCCAATTCTGTCATACTTCCTATACCACAATTTTGGAACATACTTGTCATATTGGTTACTGCTGTTGTGTAGAAGTTTCCTTCTAATGACAATTTTGTCATTTTTGAACTTGCAGTTCCATTAAACATATAACTCATATTAGTTACTTTTGCTGTATTAAATGCACTACCTAAATTCAAGCTTGTCATTTCTGTAAATCCTGTATTTTGGAACATATTTGCCATATTTGTTACATTTGTTGTATTAAATCCAGTTCCTAAATTCAAGCTTGTCATTGCTGTATATCCTGTATTTGCAAACATATAACTCATATCTGTTACTGCAGTTGTATTAAATCCAGAAACATTCAAGCTTGTCATTGCCATGAATCCTGTTCTTTCAAACATGTTACTCATATCTGTTACAATTGCTGTATTAAATTTATTTTGTAAATTTAATGTAGTCATTGCATTTTCACCAGTACTTGTAAACATACCAGCCATATTTGTTACTTTGCTTGTATCAAAGTTTGGACCTAAGTCTAAACTTGTCATTGCATTATAACCTGTATATGCAAACATATTCTTCATACTCGTTACACTACTTACATCTAATAATTTAATATTTGTAATAACTTGTGTTTCTTGGCATTTATTTGAATATCCAATATATTTAAATAAATTATCAGAAGTTCTATTTGCTAATATTCCACCTTCACTACCAATATGAACTATATATACTCCTGTTCTTGTTTCCTCATACCATGCAATTATTGATTGATCTCCTGCTGCTGATACATCCCATGCTCTTGTCTCATCTGTTATTTTGTTTGTTGTATGGTTGTATATATCAGAAGATATGTAAGATTCAAAAGTAACATTTTCTATATTTTGTCTTTGTATTGGTATTTTTGTTTGGTTATTTCCTAAAAAGCTACTTGTTGCACTTGTTTCTGTACTTGCACTTTTCAATCTATTATATAAAACAATGTCTTTTGCTTCACTTGTATTTCCAGAGGTATCTGTTGCTGTTTCTGCTGCTATACGAAGTTTTCCTTGATCAGAATCTAATGTAATTCCTGTTACTGTTACTGTATATTGATTTCCATATTGAACTTCTGTAGCAACACCATTTACCATTCTTGTTTCCTTTAAAGCTGTTGCAGCACTTACCGTTTTAGTTATTCCACTTGTTACTGCTGTATTTCCTAAATATACTGTTATATTGTCACTTGTCAATGTACTTGATTTAAAGTATTTATCTGTTGCTTTTACTATTACTGTTGCTTTTCCTGTTGTAAAATCAAATGATATGTTATTACTATCAGCTGTCCATGTTGGATTTACAAGGTCTATATTTGTTGTCTCATTTTCATCTGGTTTTAAAATATTGTTACCTGGTCCTACTGATATTGTTTTTGTTGGGTTAGTATTTCCTGACTTATCTGTCATCGAACCCTTTGGAATTGTTATTATTACAGGTCCACTGTAATCTAAATAATTCTTTCCTACTGCTATTGCATCTTGTTCTAATTCTGTTAGTGTTAATTCGTATTTATATCCTATTGTAGCTCCACTTTCAGTTATTGGAGTTTTTGCCAATACCATATTTACATGTGTTTGAGCTAAATCTGTACCATCCATAGAAACTATCATTCTATTTGCAGCTCCAATTTCTATTCCTAAGTTCTCACTAGCAAAATATTTATCTGTAATAGAAAATTCAATTGTTACTGTTTTAGAAGTTTTATTAATTACTGTTTTTGAATAATCATACATTGTTGCTGGTCTTACAAAATCTGCAAACATTTTTCCATTAGTATTTTTGCTTGTAGTATCTGAATCAGCATCTTTTATTTCAATTGCTGTCATTGTTCCAGATTCATCACTTTGTGTTAAATTCGGATTTCCATAAGCATCTACTAATGTTCCTTCTGCTATTTGCAATGCAGTTTTTCCTGACCACTCTAAATAAGATTTTCCTGATTGTAATACTGATTGCTCAAAATCTGTTAATATTATGTTGGCACTAACTGTACTTGATGGTCCTGTTTTAGACATTGTAACTTTTTTAGTTATGTCATTTGCTTCTTGTCCTGCAACTTTTACATTAAATGGTTTTGTAGAATTTGCATCTGCAGTTCCATTTGTCAAATTATTTGTTACAGTTTTTATTGCATCTCCATATGTTGACGAATCCACTTGTCCTGCAACTTTTATTGTTAATGATTTTTCAGATTCATCAAATGTTGCATCTGTTTTTGACCATGTTGGTTTATATTTTGGAACTACTGTTCCTACTGTATAGCCTGTTGTTGTAGTTGAATTTGCATTTAATCTAAATGCCTTTTTATTTGAATATATTGCTGAACCTGCATATATATTTGCTCCAGATTTTCCTGTATTTTCAAATATATTTGTATGTGCATCTGCTATTTTTGTGAATGCTGGTCCAAGGTCTAATTTTGTCATCGCTGTTTTTCCGCAATTGTAGAACATTGTATCCATATTTGTTACATTTTGAGTAGTAAATCTATTTCCTAAACTTAATGTTGTTAAACTTGTACTACCAAAATTATTAAACATATTTTTCATATTGCTTACATTGCTTGTTTCAAATCTTTGTCCTATTGTAAATGATGTTAATCTATTTCCTGCATCTTGGAACATTCCTTCCATATTTGTTACTCTTGATGTTTCAAAATTATCTCCTAATGCAAATGATGTCATTGTTGCATAACCTAATCCTCTAAACATATATTGCATATTTGTTGTAAATGTTGTACTTAGTAAATCTAAGTTTTCTATTGTATTTCCTGATGTTACTCCACTTGCATAACCAATATATGAGAATAAATATGATGAATCCACATTTGCATATATTGGGTAATCACTTGCTATATATACTTTTGAATTTGAATACCATGCAATTATTGAATTATCTTCTGTTGCAGATACATCCCATGTTCCAGTTGATGGTGCTGTTGCTGTACTATTTAAGAATGTAACACTTTGAATATTTTGTCTTTGTATACTAGAGTTTCCTAAGAATCCACTTGTTGTAGAAGATTCATATACTCCTGAACTTGATTTAGCAACTCTTAATGTATTAAATAGTGATATATCTTTTGGAACATTCTTATTTCCTGATAAATCATGTACCGTATCTTCAGATAATCTTAGTTTTACACCTCTTCCTAAGAATTGAGAAAGTCCTGTTATTGTTACATCTTGTAATATTCCATATTGTGAGTCAGAACCATTTCTTGTTCCTATTAAAACTTCTGGTGTTCCATAACTTATTGTTACTCCATCATCTTCATCTTTTACTACATTATCTACTAATAACATTATTTTATTAGCATCTAATGCTTGCCCTGGTGCATAGTATTTATCTGTTGCTTGTATTTTTAGTGTTAAGCTATCATTTCCTTCTCCATTAAAGTGTGATGATGATACTGATATTTCTGGTTTTATAAAGTCTGCAAATAACGCATCTGAGATATTATAAGTTTTTTCTTCTTCTCCAATCACTACTGCACTACTTAAGTCATCTCCCATATAGAATACTACATTACCACTCCATTCCATATATTTCTTTAAGTCTTGCCATTGTGATTCTTCAAAGCTTGATAATGTTACTCTAAATCTCTTTGTATTCTTATTAAACCAATTTCCCCACCAATTATTACTACTTGAATTTGTAATTTCTGTTACTGCCATTGAAGGATTGCTCTTTCCTAATACCGATTCTCCATCAATTTTCATATCTTGCATATCAGCTTGAAAGTCTGCTATAGTATAATTATATGTTGTTCCGCCATCCCCATTGGCCTGTTTGTTTAAAGTGATCAAAGAATGAATTTGCAGTATTAGCTATTATTACAACATCTAATGTTTTATTACTTTCATCTAATTCTACAGAATATTTTAGAAATGCTGGGTCACTTGAACTTAATGTAAAATTTATTGTTCCATTAAATAATTGTGTACTTACATTTCCATTTCCAGCAAGATCATGTACTGAATTTGCTTTTAATGTTATTGTATATGTGTTTGTACCTCCCATACCTGATGTATCAATATTAGAAATCTTTACTTGATAATGTTTACCATTACTTAATTTTGTTTCTTTTGTTATTTTTATGTTGCAACTTGATGTTATATCACTCGTTGTACCTTGTCCCCAATAAGGTGTAGTTGTTTTAGTTATTGTTATTTCTCCTGACTCTACAGCTTCTTTGAAATCAAACCATTCATCTGTAATATCAAAATCAATAACTACAGCTTCCATTCCTTTGTCTTGTTTTACAACAATATTGCTTACTGCTGGTGGTGTATCATCATCTAATGGTGGTATTACTCCAACTGTTAAGGTTGTAGCATTACTTGTATTTCCAGATACGTCTGCTAGCAATCCATCTGGTAATGTTATTGTTATTGAACCATTAGAATATCCTGTCATTTTTAATACATATTTTATTCCACCTTTTCCATCTCCATATTCTTCTTTGTTCAATGTTAATCTTGAAGAATCTATTACTGTTGAGCCTTCTTTTACTATAAATCCTTCTGTATCTAGTTTCAATTTACTTGATACTAATTGTACATTATCTGTTCCCGTAAATTCTATTGATACTTCATTTCCTTGATATTGCGTATATGCTGCACTTCTATATGTCCAAACAGGTATTGTAATATCTGGTGTTACTGAGAATATTGCTTCATCACTCTTATTGTTTCCTCTATCTGTTAATGTCCCTTGTTTTATAGTTGTTTTTATTTCTCCTCCTGTAAAGTTTGCAATTGTTACTGTAAATACTTTTGTTTTAATGTCAGATTCACTGTCTATTGCTGCTATTGTTGGGGTTACTGCTGTACCATTAACTGTAACTGTTAAATCTGATGCTGTTAAAGATGCTGATGTAAGTTCTGCTTCATCTGTTCCTTTAAATTTTAAGGTATATGATTTAGCTGTTTTATTATAAGTTCCAGCACCTTCCATCTTCCATTCTGGTTTTATGATATCTATTATTTCATATTCTTTTGCATCACTCTTTTTACCACTATTATCTTCTAGTGCTCCAGAATCTATAGCTATTTGAATTTTGCCACCTGTATATCCCCTTATTGTTATTGGGAATGTTTTTATCATTTTATCTGCACTTAATGTTGCTTCTTCAAATGTTACTCTATTTGATTCTTCATCTAGTGTTGAGCCATCTACAGTTACTATTGTATTAGAAAAATCTAGTAATGATTTAGTATTATTTAAAGATGTCTCATCTCTACCTGTTATAGTTATAGTAATTTTTTGGTTCCCCTCATCATAATTGAATTGTAGTTCGTCATCCCAAGTAGGCTTTGCTATATCATTTGCTGGTAATGTAAATGTTGCTGCAGCATTTTTATTTCCAGTTGTATCATATATTGCACCTTCTGCTATTGATACATTTACAACTCCTGATGGATATTTTGGTATTGTTACTGTATAGATTATTTCTTTTTCTGTTGTACTCTTAATTGTTACTATTGGTGTTACAATTACATTTCCACATTTTACAGTAATATTTTGAGCACTACCACTTGGAGAAAGACTTGATTTTGTTGCATCTATTGCATTTTCATCTGTTGCAACTACTTCAAATGTATATTCTCCATCTGTATCTGAATAATTAGAATTTTGTACTTTTAATGTAGGTTTTGTTATATCTTTTTCAGGAAGCTTTATTTCTTTTGCATCACTCTTGTTGCTTGATGCATCTATTAACGCATTTGCTCCTATAGAAATTGTTACTGCTCCTCCTGGATAATTATTTATTGTTAATCTATAAACTATCTTTTTAGATTCTGTTGTAACTTTTTCTAGTGTTGGTGTTACTGTTGTACTTCCACATGTTACAGTCACATTTTTAGAACTTCCACTTGTTATTAGTGATGATACTGTTGTATTTAATGCACTTTCATCTGTTCCTACTAATTCTACTGAATATGTTTTTGAGTCTGCATCATATGCTAAGTTTTGATAGTCCCATACTGGCTTTGTAATATCTGGTGTAAATTCATATACCTTTGCACTACTTATATTATTAGCTGTATCTTTTAATGAACCTTCTGCAATTGTTATTTTTATTACTCCACCTGTATAATTATTTATTGTAACAGGGAATGTCTTTGTTTGTGTACTTGAGTCAAATGATGCAGTTCCATATGTTACATTTGCAGGACTTTCTCCAACTGTAATTGTTGCATTTAATGTTGAGTTATCATCACTTAATGCTGTTTCATCTGATCCTACTAAATTAAATGTATATGCTTTAGTTGAATGATTATATAATGCACTTTGTACAGTGTCAGTCCAGAGTGGTGGTGTTACATCTTGGAAAAATGTATAAGTTTTTGCATCACTCCAGTTTCCTGTTTCATCATATAATGCCTTTGATCCAATTGATATTGTTACATTTCCACCTTTAAAGTTTCTAACTGTTATTGGGAATGTTTTTGTTTTTCCATCTGAGCTTAATGTTCCACTTCCTATAGTTAAATCACTTGCACTTACTACAGTTGAACCTGTTTTTATTGTAAGTTTTCCAGCTAGGGATGATGATGAATTATTTAATTTAATATTATCTGTCCCTATTAAGTTAAATGTATATATTCCAGTCTGCTTATCATATTGGGCACTATCTATACTATTTTTCCATGTTGGTTTTGTTGCATCCACAGCAGCAAATGAATAATTTTTCTCAGCACTTGTGTTATTTTGTGCATCTATTAATGCTCCTTCATTAATTTTAAACGAAATTGCTCCACCTGTATGATTTGATATTTTTATTTGATATGTAACACTTGTTGATGTTGAAGCTGTTCTTGTTATTATTGGCGATACAGTACTTCCACCCACTGTAAGTGTTGAGTTTGATGTTGTTATTGCTGATGAGTTTGTATTTAATTCTACATTATCAGTACCTGTTACTGTTATTGTATATGATTGGTCATCTGGGTTATAACTTCCTGTTGCATCTCCCCATACTGGATCTGTTATATCAGCATAAAATTCATATTCTTTGTAGGCACTAGTATTTCCTCCATCAATTCCATTATCTACTAACGCTCCTGCTTTTATTACTATTTTCACATTTCCACCAGTAAAATTAGAAATACTTATTGGAAATACTTTTGTTTTTTGATTTGAACTTATAGTTCCTCCTCCTATTTTCAAATCAGATGTTACATCTTTTCCATCTACTGTAATTGTTGTATTACTTGAATTTAGCACTGATAAAGTATTGTTTAAACTTGTTTCATCTGTTCCTGTTATGTTAAATGAATATATATCGTTTATTTTGTCAAATGATTTGTCACTCACTTTATCATTCCATGTTGGTGGTGTTATATCAACACTAAATGAATATGATTTTGCAATACTTTTGTTTCCAGATGTGTCTACTAATGCTCCTTCACTTATTGATATTGTAATATCTCCACCTGTAAAGCTATTAATTGTTAATGGGAATGTTTTTGTTTTATCATTTAATGTTGCAGTTCCAAATGTTACACTTGCTGTTTTTCCTCCCATTGTTACAGTTACATTTGATGAATTTAGTACTGATGAATCATTATTTAATCCTGTTTCATCTGTTCCTATTAGTTTTAGTGAATATGTACCACTATTTGAATCATATGTTCCACCACTTATACTACTACTCCATTCTGGCAATGTTCCATCTACTGTAAATGTATACACTTTTTGAGCACTTGAGTTTTCTGATGTATCTACTAAAGCTCCTGCACTTATTGTTATTTCTACATCTCCTCCAGTAAAACTTTTTATTGTTAATGGGAATGTTTTATTTATTACATATCCACTAGAATTTTTTGATGTTGATGTACTTCCAAATGCTAAATTACTTGTTGCTACTTGTTTTCCATTTACTTTTACTGTTGTATTATTTGAATTTAGTACTGATGATGATGCATTTAATGCTGTTTCATCTGAACCTACTAAATTTAATGAATATGTTTCATTTGCATATGAATATGTTCCATCTTTTATTTTCTCTTCCCATGTTGGTGCTGTAGTATCAATAGTTGGTGTAAATGAATACGTTTTTGCAACACTTTTATTTCCTGCACTATCTACTAATGCTTCTGCATTTATTGAAATGTCTATTCTTCCTCCACTATAGCTTTTTATAGTTATTGGAAATGTTTTTTGTATTACTTTTCCACTTGAATTTGTAGTTGTTGATGCACTTCCAAATGTTACACTTGCTGTTCCCCCATTTACTTTTATTGTTGTGTTGATTGAGTTTAATGTTGATGAAGCACTATTTAAAGATGTTTCGTCTGTTCCTATTAAATTAAATGAATATGTTTTAGCTGAACCAGAATATG
Source organism: uncultured Clostridia bacterium (assembly GCA_934149155.1). Lineage (GTDB taxonomy): Bacteria > Bacillota > Clostridia > TANB77 > CAG-508 > CAG-269. The sequence continues at coordinate 91,227 of CAKPDZ010000001.1, forward strand.
TTCCGCCATCAACATTATCAGCCCATTTTGGTGCGGTTCCATCTATTGTAAATGAGTAAGTTTTTTGTTCACTTTTATTTCCTGCTGTATCAACTAATGCTTCTGCATTAATTGTAATTGATACTGTTCCTCCTTTAAAGCTCTTTATTGTTAGAGGGAATTTTTTCTGTGTTATATTTCCACTTGAATTTGTTGTTTTTGTTGCTGTTCCAAATGTTAAGTTTGATTTTGCTACTGTTGATCCATTTACTTTTACTGTTACATTTGATGTACTTAGTACTGATGAGGCATCATTTAGTCCTGTTTCATCTGTTCCTATAAAACTTAATGAATATGTTGAGTTTGTTGATGAATATTCTCCTCCACTTATGTCGTCTGCCCATTTTGGTGCTGTTACGTCTGTGTTTGGAGTAAATTCATAAGTTTTTGCAGCACTTTTATTTCCAGCCATATCTACTAATGCCCCTGCATTTATTGTTATTGTTATTTTTCCACCTGTATAACTTTTTATTGTTAATGGAAATACCTTTCCAGTTACATATCCACTTGAGTTTTTAGTTTTTGTTGCAGTTCCTATTGTTAAATTGCTTGAACTTACTGTACTTCCATTTACTTTTACTGTTATATTTGATGAACTATAAGATGTACTCAATGCAGATGAATTATCATTTAAGGCTGTTTCATCTGTTCCTGTCAAGTTCAATGCATATGTGTGTGCCGTAGATGAATATGTTCCTCCACTTATGTTATCTGCCCATTTTGGTGCTGTTGAGTCTGATCCTGATGGAGCTGAAATTGAATATGTCTTTGCTACGCTTTGGTTTCCTACTGCATCTACTAATGCTCCAGCATTTATTGAAATTTCTATTTTTCCTCCCCAATAATTCTTTATTGTTAATGGGAATGTCTTTTTTGTTACTTTTCCACTTGTTGATGTTGTTGATGCTGACCCAAATGTTAAGTTACTTGAACTTACTGCTGTTCCATTTACCTTTACTGTTACATTTGATGTACTTAGCACTGATGATGAACTATTTAATTCTGTTTCGTCTGTTCCTACTAAGTTTAATGAGTATGTATGCCCTGAGCTTGAAAATGTTCCATTACTTACACTTGTTGCCCATACTGGTGCAGTAGAGTCTGTAACTGGTGTAACTGAATAAGTTTTAGCAATACTTGTATTTCCTGCAGCATCCACTAAAGCTCCTGCACTTACTGAAACATCAATTTTTCCTCCAGTATAATTTTTAATAGTTATTGGAAATTTCTTTTTTACTATATTTCCACTTGAATCTTTTGTTACTGACGCAGTACCAAATACCAAATTTGATGAGGTGACTGCTCTTCCTGCTACTTTTACTGTCATATTAGATGTGCTTAATTGTGATGAATTATTTAAATTTGTTTCATCTTGCCCTACTAATACAAATTGATATGTTTTATTTGTTGATGAATATCCTTGGCTTTCTGTTGCAAAATTACTATCCCAAGTTGGTTTTGTTGAGTCTGGCCCTACCAATATACCTCTTGCATATGCAATTGTTGAACTTGAACCTGCTCCTAATTTAAATGTATGATTGTCTTTATATATTTCACTTGGTACATATATTTTACATGCATCATTTGTTGAACTGCTTTTTCCTAAGGAATAAGCGAAATCACCGTTCTCGCTTGCAATTTTTGTAAATTTACTACCTAATCTTAATTCTGTAAGTGCATTTTTTCCAAACCACGCAAACATACCACTCATATCTGTTACATTACTTGTATCAAATTTATCTCCTAAATCTAAACTAGTTAATTCTGCTCCACAGTACTGAAACATTATACGCATATCAGTTACATTGCTTGTGTTAAAATTAGAACCTAATTTTAATGTTTTTAATGATTTCTCTCCACAACTTGCAAACATTTGACTCATATCTGTTACTTTACTTGTGTAGAATTTACTTCCTAAGTCTAAACTAGTCAATTTTTCAGTCCCACAGTTCAAAAACATAGACCTCATATTTGTTACATTACTTGTATCAAAGTAATCTCCTAAATTTAATGATGTTAATGCTTTTTTTCCACAACTAGCAAACATTTGGAACATTGTTGTCACTTTACTCGTATTAAATTTACTTCCCAGATTTAGTGATGTCATTGAATTTTCTCCACAATCTTGAAACATGCATTCCATATCAGTTACATTACTTGTATCAAAATTTGTACCTAAATCCAATTTTGTCATTGCATTACTTCCAAATGAATAAAACATTCCTCTCATATTAGTTACATTGCTTGTATTTAATAAATTTAGATTGTTCATTGTTGAGGTTGCTGTACAACCTGAAGCTGATCCAATATGTGCAAATAAATATGATGAATCCGAATTAGCATATATTGTTCCAGTACTTCCTATATAAGCTTTTACTATTGAATTTGTTGTTGCAGTAGTGGTTGTAGCTAGGTTAGAACCATATGTTCTATGTGCTATTTCTTTTACCTGACTTTGTGATAAACTCTGATCAAAAATATTTACTTCGTAAACATTCATATTTGAGTATGCTCTATAGTTTCCATTATACAGTGGCCTAGCCCCTATAGCCATTTTTTTGTGACTTGGATCAACCATAGTTCCTTTTAGTTCAGTTTTTGCAGCAAGTTCTCCATCTATATACAATAGTGCTGTTGTTCCATCATAACTTCCTGTAATATGTACTTTCTTTCCTGCAGTTATTTTAGTTGTTGCTCTAGTATCTGTATAGGCATTTTTTTCTTTAGTCCATACTGCAAGTTGAGGATATCCATCATTCAAATTCAAACAAACTCCTGTCGTTTCATTATTCGCATCCGGATTTCCTCCAATGCTTGAAATAATATCAGCCGCTTTTCCAGAAGGAATTGAATTCATCATTATAGTTGCATCTAATGTTATTTTATTATTGGCCAAGCTAATATTTCCTAAATTTACTACATCATCAGTTCCATCTAATTTCAAATAATCTGAATTCCAAGTTCCTCCAATAACCGTTCCATTTGAGCTCCCTCTTAAGTCTTTCCAGGTTGTTGTCGATGAACTATGTCCACTTGATGTATTTTTTTCTGCATTATATGTATGTTTTGCTTGTTCTTTAGCTGGGATTTCAACATTTCCTTCATACCATGCTTGTATAGAACCATCTCCAGCATCTGATACATCCCATTTTGTCGCAATTTTTTCTATTTCACTTTGTGTTAATGCTTTATTATAAATATTCACTTCGTAAATATTACAATTAGCATACAATGCATAGCCTCCATTATACTGTGGTCTAGCTCCTATAGCCATTTTTCCGTGGGCTGGATCAAATATAGTACCAGTAATATTAGTCCTTGCTACAAGTTTTCCATCTATATACAATAATGCTGTTGTTCCATCATAACTTCCTGTAATATGTACTTTCTTTCCCGTAGTTATTCGAGTTGGTGCTCTTGTATCTACGAACGCATATTTTTCTTTAAGACATACTGCAAGTTGAGGATATCCATCATTCAAATTTAAGCAAACTCCTCCGTCGCCAACACCTCCTCCAATGCTTGAAACCAAATCAACTGATTCTCCAGAAGGATATGCATTTACCATTACGGTTGCATCTAATGTTATTTTATTATTAGCCAAACTAATATTTCCCAAATTTACTACATCATCAGTTCCATCTAATTTTAAATAATCAGAATTCCAAGTTCCACCACTTAAAGTACCATTGTTACTTCCTGATAAGTCTTTCCATGTTGTTGCAGAACTGCTATGTCCACTTCCTGTATTATTAGTAGCACTATAACTACTTTTTGGTGTTGGAAAACCTGGACTATTAGTAAATTGAATTTGTTCAATATTTTGTCTTTGAATATTTGTATTTCCTAAAAATCCAGCAGTTGCTGAATTTTCTATTGATGTAGATCTCAATGTACCAGAGCTTGTTGCTGTTAGCATTATATTTGAGTCATTACTTGTTTGTTGTCCTTCATTTTGAGATTCACTGTCAGTATTTTGATTACCTTCTTGTGCATCTTCTTTCGGTTCTGTTGCTAATATATATTTTACCTTTTCACTTGTTTTTCTAAATTCTGCATATATGTATTCCCCATCAAACATAGTTTGTGTAACTTCTGTTGCAACATTTTCTGTTAGACTATATATTGCTGGAATTTCATTTTGTTCTGCATTTTTTGTTTTTAATATTATTGTTTCAGAATATTTACTTGCATCATATTCTATTCTTTCTGTTTCTAAATTTTCTGTCTCATTATTATTATCTATTTCTTCTGTTTTTTCTGTTTCAACATTATCATCATTTTTTGTTTCTTGATATATAGAAACTTCATATGCTTTTTTCATTGTTTGTTTTTCATTTGGTATTTTAACCTCAGTTAATGTCGCCAAATCTAGCTCATTAATTTCTGCTTTAGCATCTAGTGGCATATACCCTGTTGCAATTACATCTCCTTCGCCATTTCCATTTTCGTCTGCAGCTTTTTTTATCTCTTTGTTATAAAATAATTCTTTTTGTTGATCTACTGTTATAACTTCTTCTGTGTCATAATCTGTTTCCACTTCAATTTTCTTGTTTGCTACTTCTGTTTCTGTTAAGCGTAGTGTTTTATCAGAATCTTCATCATTCATAGTTACTTCTGCACCATCAACAGTATAATATTTAGTTACTATATTTTCATTTACAGATGTTGGTAATTCTACTAGATAGTTTCCATCTTTTGTTTCTGTTGCATCAACTATGATAGTCTGATTTTCTAGTAGTTTACTTTTATCTGCTACTTCCATTTCTATTTGTATTACATTTTCCGCTCTCGAATTTCGTATATTTCTATATACTCCAATCATTATAATTATTGCCATTAATAGTATAAATATATTTCTTATTTTCTTAACAATTATTTTATTTTTTAACATGATTTTCCTCCGTTTTTTGTTGCAATTTTTCACTTGCATTTTCTCTCTATATTTATATCATAACAAGCATTTTTTTTCAACATTTTTCGAGGTTTTTTTGAGCTTTTTTTCAAAAAAATTTATGCCATTTTTGGCACTTTTTTCTTATGTTTTTTTGCATTTTTTCTAGCTGATTTTTGACCTGATTTTGGAGTTAATTAATGGTATATTTCCAACATTTATGTTATTCTTTTATGTCTTTTTTTGCTTTTGGTTGTTTATTTTTATTACCACATTTTTATTTCAACAAAAAAGAAGTAAAATACTTTTTTTCAAGTATCTTACTTCTTTTTTTAAAATTCTTGATATTTTACTTTTTTTCTAAGTGTCGGTAAACTTTTATATATTATTTTAAAACACGAAAATTTTTCTAATTCATTATCTTCTAGGCAATCCAAATAAATATCCAATTCTTGCAAATTTTTGCATGCCGAAATTATTGCTGGGTGCAAATTAATTTCAAACATTAACTCAATCCCTAACATTATTGCACTTCTTTTGGATTTTCCTTCTCTTTTATGCATCAAATTATAGCCTTCTCTAAATCTAGCTCTAATTGAATTTTTATATTTATCTAAAGGCATTATGTATTTATCTTCAATCACCTCAGAAATTTTACTTCCTTTATTCTGTAAAACTTCATTTTTTACATCTTCTTTAGTATATGGCAAGTAAACCTTCCCATCTTCCTCAGAAATAACGAGAGTATGGTTATCTTCCAAATTATTTTCTATAACTTTTTCTTCATCTATTTCAAATACTAACCCATTTTCGTTAGCAATTATTTGAGTCAAATTTGTAAGTTTAAAGTTTACAGTATTATCCTTTCTTGTTAAATTATCTATAACATAATTTATCTTAAAATCTTGGTTAGTAGTTACTTCGTAGTCTTCGTTTTGTTTTTGTAAAAATATGTAATCATTTCCAGAAATAATTTTTAATCCTGAATCTCTAACTATTATATATGATGTTTCGCTTTTTTCTGTATATATATTATATTCCAATTTTTGTAATTCAATTTTGTATTGATTATGACCCAATAATATTTCTGTTACATCATTTTCTGCATGTATTTTTATTTCGCCTTGTGTTTCATCTTGGTTAATTTTATCTTGTATTATTGTCTTATCTATATTTATAACCGTATCTGTATCAATTGCTTGTTCATCTTCAATTTGCTTTTTACTACGTCTTTTAGTCGCTGTTGTTTTAGCTGTTTTTGTTTTTTTACTACTTTTTATACCTTCTTCTATTTTTGTCAATCTTTTTTTTCTTGTTTTTTCTTTACTCTTTTGTTCTTTTATTGTTTTTTCTAATTCATCCTCTGTAAGCCATTTATTTACATTTCCAAAAATTTCATCTATATCATCTTCATCATCATCTACTACTTTTATAACATTTTTATTGTTTTTCTTTTTTGGATCAGCTGTCTTTTTAGTACCTTTTATGCCTTGTTCAGTTTCACTATTTTCTTGCTCTTTTTCTAGTTCTTGCTGAGCCATCTGTATCTCTTTATCCTCTTGACCAGTAAGGTCAAGATTATCTTGCTCAAAATTCATTTTATATACATTGTCCATTAGCTCATCATCAGCAACTTTTTTTCTCTTTTTCTTTTTTAATTGTGCATCTTCTGTACTCTTTAATATTTTTTCAGCCATCTTAACCTCCTGTCTTTTGTATTTATCGTCTTTTTTTAATTATACATCATTTTCCACTTAATCTCAAGCTATTTTATAATACAATTATGTTACATTTTTATTACATTTTTGTTACATTTTTTTGTTTTTGCACAGATGGGACCGGTTCTTAAATGTGCATTTTATAAAATAAAAATAGCAAGAATATTTGTCTTGCTATTTTTTAACTCATTGTTTTTATATTTTTTATTCTCCTGGCGCCTCTGTTGAACCAACTACTGATCCTTTTACTAATCCAATATTAACTTTTATTCCTCCACCATGTGAAGCATAGTTAATACAGTCAACATCTTGTCCTTCTAGCCATAAATATATTCTTAATCTACAAATTTTATTTGCAGCAATTCCAAATGTTGTTGACCCATCACTTGTACTTACTAAGTTTTGAACACCTTCTTTTATTGTATAATCGCTATCACTTTTTTTAGTTGTTTGTAGAGTTTTTTGTTTTTGAACATTAGATTCAGAACCATCCCATTTATAAATATCAGGAATTGTATTTCCAATAGAACTTTCTTTTAATGCATATGTAGGCATTTTAGTATTAACATCAAATCCTTTTCTTCCTGTTGAATCAAGCACCTTTGTTTCATATGCAGTTTTTTCTGGTTCAGACCATGTTATTTTATTATTATTTTGAACTATATAATCAACGTGATCACTTGCATTTGGTTCCCAAATAGCAACATCAGTAATATTAGGTGTTGCAGCACTTACTCCTATTCCTGCAGTTTCTTTAAGAATTGTAGCTTGATCAGCCATTACCTCTGATGTTCCATTATATTTTGCAAATGCAACTCTAGCTGTATTTTGCAATCCTGTTGAACTTTTTTCAGCCTCTAAAATTTCTAATGAAGAGTCATAATTCAACTGTAACACATCATCTGCTCCGTCAACTTTTGATGAATTTTTCAAAAACACATCAAAAGCGAAATATCCTGGATAAGTTGACTTGCTTGGTTGTGTCTCTGTTTCTACCATTGATTGGATTTCACTTAATTTTTTTGAATCTTCAATTTTTCCTCTTAGCATTTTTAAATCTGTTTGCCCTCCTGTAGCAAGACCTAATGTAGATACTGGTAACATCTCACTTGGAGAAATATTGTGATGTCCTGAATACGCATCATCAATAATATTCAACTCTCCATCTCCATCTCCTAGTACAATTCCATTTGACCATTTATCTCCATCAAGGGAAATTTCCAAACCTTCTGCAACCTCTACAGTACCAGTCAAATTAGTAATTGATACATTCTTTTGTGTTGAGAACCATGCATAAGTTGATATTATAAACATAACTAAAGCAATTAATATTATAAAAAACATTGCATTCATTTCAGATTTTGTCTTTTCTCTATCTTTTTTACCCTTCATTTCTTTCTCCCTTTCATCTTTCTTGTTTCTTCTTTATTCACTCTTATTTTCAATTCTCTTTCATTTTACTATCTATTTTTGGGTTTGTCAACAATTTTCAATCAATAATTATATTACATTTATGTTACATTTATGTTACATTTTTTTATTTTTGCACAGATGGGACCGGTTCTTAAATGTGCATTTTTATGTTTACCGCGCATTTAAGAACCGGTCCCATTTGTACCTTTCTAAAATATAGATTCTTCTTTAGATTTTTCATCACTTTTTTCATCAATATCTTGTTCTACATTCTCTAAATTTTGATCATCTACCTCTCCGTTATCTTCAACATTTTTGGTTGCTATTCCCATTCCAAAAGAAAACACTTTCTTTTCAGCTCTTGCTTTCTCTTCAAACTTTTTATTAAATTCTGTTTTTACATCATTTAGAGTTTCTTGCATAGCATTAAACATTTCCTCTACATCTTCTTTTGTAAAATCATAAGCATTACTTCTAGCCATTGGTTCTAATATTTGCATGTCATGTAATACATTATTTACTCTCTTTCCTGCATATTCCATAAATTTGTTTCTTTTTTCTTCATTTACTTCCATTTTTTCTACAATCCTTTCTTTTTCTAATTTTTTCTAGTTTTTGCACATTTAAGAACCGGTCCTAAATGTGCAAATTATATTTAGGTCTTTCAACATAATGTGTATGTAATAATTTATGTGCCCTATAACTTCCTGGTTCTTCAAGATACTCTTCGTAAATCTTTTTCACTGTAGGATTTTCGTGTGATTTTCTAATAACACTTTTTTCATCTATAGAGTACAAAGCATCAGCTCTGAGTTTTCGCACATCAACTTCTCTTCTAATCTTAGAATTCTTAATTGGCTGGCCTCCACCCATTACACATCCTCCTGGACACGCCATTATTTCTACAAATTGATAGTCAGCTTTTCCTGTTTTAATTTCTTCCATTATTTTTTGTGCATTTGCTAATCCACTTGCAGCTACCACTTTTATCTTTTTTCCTCCAATATTAATAGTTGCTCTTTTTATTCCTTCTCCACCTCTAACTTGTTCAAAGTCAATTTTATCTAAATTCTTTCCTGTTAATGTATCTTGAGCAGTCCTTAGTGCTGCTTCCATTACTCCTCCAGTTGTTCCAAAAATTGCTGCAGCTCCAGTGGCTTCTCCCATAGGATTATCAAATTCACTATCTGCTAATTTTTCAAACTCTATATTAGCCTGTTTTATCATTCTAGAAAGTTCTCTAGTTGTAATTACATTATCAACATCATATAATCCATTATTCTTCATCTCTGCCCTTTGTCTTTCAAACTTTTTAGCAATACATGGCATAACTGAAACCATATATATTTTTTCTGGATTAATCCCTTCTTTTTTTGCGAAATATGTCTTTATTAATGCTCCAAACATTTGATGTGGTGATTTACATGTTGATAAATGTGGTAACAGTTCTGGATAATTCATTTCTATGTATTTTACCCATCCAGGTGAACACGAGGTTATCATTGGTAAACTGTCATTCTCATTTAGCCTTTCTATAAATTCATGTGCCTCTTCAATTATAGTAAAATCAGCACCTGTATTTGTATCAAAAACTTTATTGAATCCAAGTCGCTTTAATGCTGTAACCATTTTTCCTGTTACATTAGTTCCAATCGGCATACCAAATTCTTCTCCAAGTGCAACTCTGACAGCTGGAGCTGTTTGAACAACTACATATGTTTCCGGGTCTTTCAGTTTTACCCATACATCATTTATAGTTTCTTTTTCATGTAATGCTCCTGTCGGACAAGCTTGTATACATTGCCCACAATTAGTACAATTAACATCATTCAAGCTATTATCTCCAACGGTAGAAATACATGATTCAAAACCTCTATTTATGCAATCAATAGCTCCTATTTTTTGCACATTTTTACATGCGGCAACACATCTTCTACATAATATGCATTTGTTAAAATCCCTTACAATAGATGGAGATAAATCATCAATTTTATGTTTTGTCATTTCTCCCGGAAACTCAACATTTAACACATTAAACTTGACAGCTAAAGTCTGTAACTCACAATTTCCCGAACGTGTACATGTCAAACAATCTTTAGCATGATTTGAAATAATCAAATCTAATATTACATGTCTAGCCTCAAGAACATTTGGAGTATGTGTATGCACTATCATTCCTTCTTCAACTGTCTGGATACAAGCAGTTGCAAAACCTTTTCTTCCTTCAACTTCAACAATGCACATTCTACAATCTCCAACTTCATTAATATCCTTTAAAAAACATAGTGTTGGTATGTCTATTCCTGCATGCTTTGCTGCCTCTAATATGGTTGTTCCTTTTGGTACTTTTATTTCTATTCCATCTATTGTTAGAAATATATCTTCTTTGTTCATATTCCTCCTCCTTTTTTGCACATTTGGTACCGGTTCTGTTTTGTACCTAAGAATGGTACTATTTTGCTCACAAGACCGGTACTTTTTTGCACATTTCATCTTAAAGACTGGTCCCTTTTTGTTCATTTTTATTTAATCAGATATAACTTTAGAATCTTTTTCCGCTTCTTTAGTATCTTCTTTAGTCATTTCTTTATATGATTTGTGACTATCTAGCAAATTGACAAAAAGTTCTATTTGTATACTCAAAAATGCTACATATGGTACGTGCTGCTCCAATAAATACTTTCTTACCAACTCATTTGAAATATTGTCTACTCTCATTCGCTCTGGATAAGATGTATCATTTGTCATAATAATATAGTACACAAATAAGATAGCAATCATAATTAAAATTTTATTACTCTTTTTATTTTTTATTTGTAATACAAATGTTATTATAGATGCAATAAGTAATATACTAGCAATTAATGTCAATATTCTTACATCGCATTTCACCCAAAATCCTGTGTTTTTGGTATTCCATGCGTATGAAAGATATATCCACGCAAACATGTTTAATAACATGCATACATTTAATATTTTATATTTTCGTTTTATTAAATTTTCTATTAACATTATTATTGGCAATGCAAATATTGACGCATTTACAATTATAATCATTATCTCTGATAACTTCATCTTAATTATTCCTCCATCTTTTACTCTTTTGTTTTACGCGTTATATATATTTGTACATTATGGACCGGTTCTGTTTTGCTCACTGCGCATTTGGGACCGGTTCTGTTTTGTACCTAAGAATGGTACTATTTTGCTCAATTTCCAATCGCATGGAAAGGACAATTTGTCAAGCACGTTCCACATTTTATACATTTATCTTGATTTATAACACGTTTATCTCTAGCCTCGCCTTCAATCGCTCTAACAGGGCAATGTTTTTGACATAATCCGCATCCTTTACATTTTTCTGGATTTATCATAATCTTAGACAAAGCTTTACATTCTAAGGTTTTACACTCTTTTTCGATTGCATGTTGTCTAAACTCTTCTCTAAAATACTTTAAAGTACTAATAACTGGATTTGGCGCACTTTGTCCAAGTCCACAAATACTAGCTTTTTGGATATTTACAGCTAATTTTTCCAATTTGTAAATATCATATTCTGAACCTTCCCCCGAACATAGCTTTTCTAATAATTCAAGCATTCTTTTAGTCCCAATTCTACAAGGCGTACACTTTCCACAACTTTCACTAACAGTAAACTCTAGATAGAATTTCGCCAAGCATACCATACATTTTGTATCATCCATTACAATAAGTCCGCCAGATCCCATCATAGATCCGATTGCTTTTAATGATTCATAATCAATTGGCGTATCTAAATGTTCCGCCGGAATGCACCCACCTGATGGGCCACCTGTCTGTGCTGCTTTAAATTGTCTTCCATTTGGAATTCCTCCACCGATGTCAAAAACGATTTCTCTCAAAGTCGTTCCCATAGGCACTTCTACCAAACCTATATTGTTGACATTTCCGCCAAGTGCAAACACTTTTGTGCCTTTTGACGTTTCTGTTCCTATTGATGAATACCATTCTGCACCATTTAATATGATTCTTGTGATATTTGCAAAAGTTTCTACATTATTAATAAGTGTTGGCTTTCCCCATAAGCCCTTTTCAGCAGGGTAAGGTGGCTTAACTCTAGGCTGACCACGTTTTCCTTCAATTGATTCTAATAATGCAGTTTCTTCTCCACATACGAATGCCCCTGCTCCAAGACGTATTTCCACATCAAAATCAAAATTGGTTTCAAATATATTTTCACCTAAAATGCCATACTCTTTCGCTTGATCAATAGCCTTTTGAAATCTTTTAACAGCAATTGGATATTCAGCTCTAACATAGATATATCCTTTATTTGCACCAATTGCAAAACCTGCAATCATCATTGCCTCCAATACTGAATGTGGATCACCTTCAAGAATACTTCTATCCATAAAAGCTCCTGGGTCCCCCTCATCAGCATTGCAAACAACATACTTTTGATCAGAATTATATGATTTTGTAAGCTCCCATTTCTTGCCTGTTGGAAATCCTGCACCTCCACGACCACGCAAGCCAGAATTTTTAACAATCTCGATAACCTCTTCAGGATTCATCTCTCTAAGAACTCTCTCTAACGCCCTATAACCATCAAACGCAATGTATTCATCAATACACTCAGGATTAATAACACCACAATTTTTCAACGCAATTCTTTTTTGCTTTTTATAAAAATTCAAATCATCTAATCTATTAACAATACTACCATCAATATCTTTGCACAACAATCTTTCTACAATGTTTCCTTCAATAATATGTGTCTGTATGATTTCTTCGCAATCTTCAGGCCTTACATTAGAATAAAATGTATCCTCAGGTCTAATAATTACAATTGGTCCCTTTGCACATAGACCAAAACACCCTGTCATTATGACTCTAACATTATCAATATTCTTTTCTTTTAATATTCTCCTAAAATTATCTAATATTTCTGGAGATTTTGATGATGTACATCCTGTTCCATGACACACTAATATATGTTTTTCCCTTGTATCAGCTTTTGTGTTGACTCTTAAATCTAGTTCTTTTCTTTTTTCTTCTCTTATTTTATGTATTTCTTCTAAGGTTTTCATAATTTTCCTCCTTTTGCACATTATATACATTATGCACATTATGTACCGGTTCTGTTTTGCTCACTGCGCATTTGGGACCGGTTCTGTTTTGTCCCAAGATTGGTACTTTTTTGTTCCATTTGTGCTTTTATTTACAATTATACAAAAAAGATTAATTCTTACATAATTCATCTAAAACTTGGTCTAATTTTTGTACTGTTGCTTTGCCATAAACTTCTCCATTAACTGTAAATACTGGAGCTAATCCACAAGCACCAACACATCTAGTCTCTTCTATCGAAAACATTCCATCTTCAGTTGTCTCTCCAGCCTCTATCTTTAATCTTTCTTTTAACCTATCCATTATCTTTTGTGACCCTTTTACAAAACAAGCTGTTCCCAAACAAACAGCTATATTATATCTTCCTTTAGGTTTTAACGTAAATCTCGAATAAAACGTCACTACTCCATAAACTTCAGCCATTGGTATACCTAAAAACTCTGACAAAACTTGCTGAGCATGCATTGGAACATATCCATAATGTTCCTGTACATCGTTTAACATTTGAATTAAATTATCTTTTATAGGTTTATATTCATTACATAATTTTTCTAGAAATTCTTCTTTTTGTTTACTCCCACATTCACATTTACATTCACATTGAATTTGGCTATCATGATTTTTTACTGAGTTTTCTTCCATACAAATTTCCTCCTATAATATTATATTGGCATTATATCAAAGTATTATTTTTTAAACAAGATTTTTTTGACTTTTTTTGATACATTTTGAACATTTGGGACCGGTTCTGTTTTGCTCACTGCACATTTGGAACCGGTTCTGTTTTGTCCCAAGACTGGTACTTTTTTGTTCCGATTGATATATGATTCATGTAATAGGCAACTTATGCTCTATCCCAAACATCACTAACAAACTTTCTATTAATTCTTAAAATTCTTGCAACTTGAGATTTATTTGTCCCTTTTATATTTTTTATAACCTGCAAAGCTTTTTCTAGTTCTTTTCTATTCTTATTTTTGAAAAAAATTACTACATCCTTTACATCAAAAATTTCAAATTTTTTCATGATAATTTGAATCACTTCTTCATCTAGCAATCTATTTCTAATTTCATATTCAGCATAATCATATAAATTTTCAATATCTTCTACTGTTAAATTAGTTGTATATTTTACAAATTCACTAATATCATTATTAAAATAATGTAACAAAACTTTTTTATTAATAATCTTTTCTTCTCCTAAGTATTCTTGGTAACTACTCCATTTGTAATTTTGAGTTTTTGCCATTCCGGCCTTTTCTGGATTTCTATGAATATATCTACAGACTTCTAAAAAATATTTCTGATTTTCAACACATTTACTTTTGAATCTATTTTGAACTAACGTTCCTGATCTTTCATATCTCGAATTAAAATAATATACATATCTTATCATTAAACTTTGCATTATCTTGGATAAAACTTTTGCTTCACTTTTAATAACCATGTGAATATGATTTGTCATCAAACAATAAGAATAAACATCATAATTGATTTCTTTTTTTAGATTTAAAATTTGTTTTAGAAAATATCTTCTATCTTGATCATCATAAAAAATATCTTGATCATCAATTCCTTTTACTATTACATGATAAACCTTTGAGTTGCTTATTTTTCTTCGCTGTCTAGTCATTTTTCCTCCTTCCAACTATTTTATGTCTATCATTATAACATGCCCTCAGTAAAATTTCTACACTTTTTCAAAAAAATCATAAAATTGCGCAAAAAAGAACCAGTCTTGTGCACAAAACAGAACCGGTCCCAAATGTGCAGTGAGCAAAACAGAACCGGTCCCAAATGTAAAAAATGCACAGCAGAGAACCGGTCCCAAATGTGCAAATCACCTATTTTATAATCTGCATTGTATCGCTTTCATTTTCGAAACCGTCCAGATTATAATAACTGCTAGGAATATTACCTACAATCACGTGTTCAGCGATAATTACTTGATTAGTAATATTTTTCGAAAAATTTTTTACAGGTGTTATGATTTTCATATCACAATCAAAATCAACATAAACTCTATGTAAAGTTTGATTTATGCCTTGTGCGATAAACTCACTTTTTATATTTGTATCTAATGTTCCTGCAATAGAAACATTTATAGGTATTTGTGGTCCAAATCCAGATATAAAATATACACCTGTCAAACTTCCAAGAGGTAACTCAACTTTAACATTATTTAAATTATCAAATTCTCGTTGGATATTTTCTGTCAGATCTGAAATTAAATTATTTATTGGTACCACATTTGCTCTAACTACTACGATGTCTCCACTTTCATCTTTTTCTATTGTATATAACTGGTCATATTGATATTTTTTCATTATTATGGTTGATTGCTGATTGGTTATTATTGTTGCTAATGATTTCACTTTATCATCACATATAGTTTGAAATATTGGTTCAAGATATGAGCAAAAAAGTCTAAATATTGCAATTATTACAACCATTAATATTACAATCTTAATAATCTTCTTTTTTGATTTTCGTCCTGTTCCCGGCTTCAGCTCTGCACCTAATTTTCGTCCTGCACTAGACTTCTTCCCAGCATCAGACTTTAAACCAGACACTGAATTCAAGCCATCACTTGAATTCAAGTCCAAATCCAAATTTTTTCTTAATCCACAACTAACTCCAGTTCTAAATCCGGAACTAAAATTAGGATTAAACTTAAATCTTCCTATTATAAATCTCTTTCTCGAATATACTTTTCCAATATTTTTTCCATCAGGCATCACATTCTCCCCTCACTTCGTGCAGTATCCAGCAATTAATCTTCTTTGTAATGCTTTTAACATTTGCACCATATGAATCATATTTATATTCCAACGCCTTGTGAAAGTACAATCGGCTCTTTAGCCTTTTTTAACACATATTTGGGAATATAAATTTTCTCGCCCGCCATCAATCTATCAGGTCTCTCCATTCCATTTACCCTTGCAATGTCATCAACTGTACTTCCAAATCTTTTTGCAATTTTCCACAAAGAATCTCCATTTTTAACCACATATATAATAACACTATAATCCTCTAAATTTTCCTCTTCCTCCATTGAAATATCGCTAATTACAGGAATTGCTGAATTTCTATATGTGTTTGTTTCAAAATTCAAATCAACATTTGCACTCACTGTTCCTGCCTGATTCAAAAACTCTTGTGAATTCACCTCGATATTGGTATCCACTCTGCAATCATCAGAAGTATCAACATCATCAACTGTTTGTTCAAACGGAATTGTCAACTTCTTAGTATTGATGCCCACTGCTGAATTATCCGTAAAAATCAAGTTAACTTCCAGCTCTCCTTCGAACATGATTTTCCCACTTAATTTATTCTCTTTATTAATAACCGGATTTATTGATACATCAAGTATATTGCCATTTTCAAGCTCTGGTACATCAATTTTTTCACGAATATTGCACACATTTTTTTTACATTGCTTATTAGCAATTGTATTAACCATATCTTTGTTGAAAGTCATTTTCTCGCCAGGACAATACATGTCTTGAATTGTCTGGATTTCCATCTCTTCATAAGCCATACAACTAATCTCAACTTCCATCTCAACATACACTGAGTGATCCTCCACAGCATTCGGCTTTATCAAGATATTACGTATCATGTATGTTGTTTCACAAATATTTTCTTCCTTAATATTAGGCATATCTATGAACCCCACTACCGGAAGTCTTCCCTGGAAATTGCAAATACGACCATCTTCCGTCAAATACATCATCTTTACTTCCATTTCTGCTTTAGCAAGAATTTTGTTGTAGCTAACCTTGATATCTTTATCCACTAAACAAATCTGTGCACATAATATCTCTGCAAGGTTATCCGTAGCTGGAATTGAAACATTTTCTTTAACTGAAGTCTTGGTAGATCCACTACCAATCATAGAATTAACCTTCATATTTTTATTAAGAACTTGAATATTGCTATCATTTAAATCAGTTATTACATCCACAGACTCCTGCTCATAAATCTTTATTTGAACCTCAAGCGAAACCTTTATCCCTATTTTTCTGCCATTAATAACATTACACTCAATCAACTTGATTTTTGGCATAATCTCAACATTCATCCCACTTTGAAGCTCCGGCACACTAATATTTTCAGAAAAATCCAAACTTGTATTAACCCCTCTAATGTTATCAGATTCACTCTGATCACAATCAGCAAAATACATTATATAAGTTAAAATATTTCCATCAATTTTTATTTTTCCATCCATAACCTCTTTTTTGTAAACACAAATATTTCCACTTGTATTGATTGTATTCAATATATCCGGCTTAGAATCAGGAACAATCATATCTCCCTGAATATTTATTATTTCCTTCTTTTCACTTATAACTTTATTTACATTCAAAGTTTCTTTTGTTGTGTTTATTTCCATGAAAAAAACCTCCTCTACATTTTTTGTTTATTAATGTATATGGGGGTTTTTCTTATTTTAGAACAATTGCACATTTGGGACCGGTTCTGTTTTGCTCACTGCACATTTGGGACCGGTTCTGTTTTGTACCTAAGAATGGTACTATTTTGCTCACAAGACTGGTTCTGTTTTGCTCATTCTTATGTCAATACTTCCAACTCCGCCTTCAATGTCTATTTTATTTTCTCCATTTCCAGTAGTTGAATCATCAGCAACAGAGCTATCGTTAATTTTTATATCTCCAATTCCCTTTTCTGTGTGAATAGCATATTTTTCAGCATCTCCAGTTAATTCCAATTCTACATCTCCTACTCCACAGCTAATTTGTGTGTTTCCTGTCAAATCTCCTGAATATACTAATTTTCCGACTCCTGCTTCTATATCAGCATTTGCTAATTCTGAATTCTTTATTATAGCTTGACCAGCACCGCATTCAATCTTTGCATTATTCTTGACTGAAATATTTTGCATATTTACATTTCCTGCCCCAAAATTAAATTCTACATTTTTGGCTATAAGTCCTGCTATATCCACTATTCCAGCACCAACTTGTATATCAGTTTCTTCTAATTCTACATCTTCTGGAAGATAAATTGTTATACTGCTTTTTGAATCACTTTTATTTAATTTTTTATTGTTTTTGATTTCCAAAATTCCATCTTTACTTTCTATTTTTGTATTTTTAGGAATTTGATATGTCTCTACTTTATATGAATTCCCTTCTAATTTTATTGTCAAATTAGATGCTGAAATATCTAATTTCATTTTTGAAAACTCTTCTACCTCTTGATTTTCATCGATTCTTTCTATACTAGAATCATCTGAATTAATAGCATCATTCAAACTATCGGTAAGATAGCTTATTCCATAGAATCCTGTAAATATTGATACTATTATTGCAATTATTCCTCCAATTATTGATATTGCTAAATATAATCCGAATGCAATTGCTGCATATTTTATTATTTTTTGAAATTCCTTCATTTAACTTTCCTACTTTCTATCTTCTATAAAGTATTTTTTATTTGATATCTACTTATTTGATGTCTACTCCACCGAATAAACAAAAAGCTTTTACATAAATTGTTGGTTGCCCATCTTTATTCTTTGTTTTGTTACTTACTCCACCAAATATTGATGTGGATTTTACTTGAATATTCACATTTTCTGGAGCAAATATATTTATTCCTCCAAAAACTGATGTTGCATTTATAATTTTGTCTTCTACTATATTTGCATTTTTCAAGTCTACATCAATCCCACCAAATATTGCATTTAGGCTAACTCCTTTAAAATCATCACCTGCAAAATTTAATTTTTGACCTGAAAAAGTTGCATAGAATTCTTCTTTGTTACTTTTGTTTAATTCATCAATTTTTTCATTTACCTTAGAACTAACTGTATCTTTAAAGATGATTCCAACACCAATTGCGACCAATACTGCTGGTAATATTAATTTTCCAATAACACTCATATCTAAAATTCCTTGAGCTGATAATAGCAATGCTACTCCTATGGCTAGCCATATATATGCACTTACATCTTTATAATTTTTTGCTATACTTACAACACTTGGTACTATTATAAATAATGACCACCATCCATCGAAAAATATATCAATATTTGTTACTCCTAATGCATTTAATCCTAAAATTAAACCTATTATTATAAAAACTACTCCCCATAATACATTTTCTACTTTTTTCATAATTTTCTCTCCTTCCTATTTTTGCGCATTTGGGACCGGTTCTGTTTTGCTCACTGCGCATTTGGGACCGGTTCTGTTTTGTGCACAAGACTGGTTCTGTTTTGTACCACTTTCTATAACCTTATTATATTATATTTATATCTGTATTTCAAGTACTAACGCATCAGTAATATTTCATCTTGTCACTACATTTTCCCTTATCATAAAAAAGCGAACCTAAGATTTTCTATCAAATGTAAATTTTAAGAAAATCTAAGGCTCGCCATATTTATCTAGTACAAAAATTTCTCCTACAAGGAGAAATTTTTTACTATATAAAAAATCCCACTCTTTATGAGTGAGATTTTCAAATTTATTATTCTGCTGATTCTTCTGTTTCAGGAGCGTCATAAGCTTCTAATATAGCTTTTTGTACTTTCTCTCTTGTTTCAGCATTGATTGGATGAGCTATATCCTTGAATTCTCCGTTTGGAGTTTTTCTGCTTGGCATAGCGATGAATAATCCATTTTGACTTTCGATAACTTTGATATCATGGATAACAAATTCATTATCGAATGTTACAGAAGCAACAGCTTTCATTCTGTTCTCTGAATTTACTTTTCTTAAACGTACGTCTGTTATTTGCATTGTGTGCACCTCCACTGTTTTTAAATTTGTACATATATGTATCGTATCTTATGTACTACTATATTATTCGTCATCAAAAAAAATTTTCCCTCTTTTTTTTACAAATTTTTATTTTTATAATTTTCCCCTCCTATTTTTCTCTTTTAATTATTATTAATATTACTTGCAATTCACCACCATCTCATAAATTATACCAATTTAGGAAATTAATAATATATTGTTTTGCAATACCGCGTAAGCGATTAAACGAACCTATGCGAGTGCGATATGGAGCAATCTACATACTAGTTTTTTTAGATGAAGATTGCGACAGCAAGATATAAAAAAACAATATATTATTAATTTTTTAGATTCCCTATAAGAAATTATGGATAAATTTCAACTAATATTATCAAGATATTATAATATTTTGTAACAAAAAACTTGAATTTTACATTATATAAGTATATAATAGAAAAGCAAATTTAGAATTTTATAAAAAAGACAAAAAACAAAACAAATAAATTAATTTAAATTTAGATAAAACTTTTAAATAGGGAGTGTTTATAATGCCAAATATTAATAACATAAAAAAATATAATAAAATACATATGATTGGAATCGGTGGTGTCAGCATGAGTGGTATTGCTGAGATTCTTGTAAACTGGGGTTTTTCAGTTTCTGGTAGTGACCGTACAGATTCAGATTTATTACATACTCTAAAAAATGCAGGAGTTCAAATACATATAGGCCATGATGCCAAAAACGTTGAAGGAGCTGATTGTGTTGTATTTACAGCAGCAATTCATCCAGATAATCCAGAATACGTTCATGCTAAAGAACTTGGAATTCCTCTTATAGAAAGATCTGATTTTCTTGGCGAACTTACAAGATGTTATCAAAATACAATAGCAATTTCAGGAACTCATGGAAAAACTACTACTACTTCCCTTGTTTCTTTATGTTTTCTGGAAGCTCAAAAAGATCCTAGTATCCAAGTCGGAGCCATTATAAAAGAACTTGGTGGAAATTATAGAGTTGGAAATAGCGAAAACTTCATTATCGAAGCATGTGAATATGTTGAAAGCTTTTTAAAATTCAGTCCAAAATCTGAAATTATATTAAATATTGATAATGATCATTTGGATTACTATAAAAACATTGAAAATGTAAAAAAAGCTTTTATCAAATATGTAAAATTATTGCCAGAAAATGGTCATCTTATAATAAATGCTGATGATAAAAATTGTTTAGATTTGCCTATCTATTCAAAAGCTCCAGCAATCAAATATGGAATAGAAAATGAAGATGTTGATTTTTCTGCTCAAAATATTGTTTTTAATGAAGATGGTTTTCCTGAATTTGATGTTTACAAATATGGCGAATTTTTTGCACATTTTAAACTTGCAATTCCTGGTAAACACAATGTTTTAAATGCTTTATCTTGTATTGCTTTGTGTGATGCTTATGGTATTGATAAAAAATATATGCAATCTGCTTTACAAAAATTTACTGGTGCAGATAGACGTTTTGAATATAAGGGTATGCTTAATGGTGCTAGAGTTTATGATGATTATGGTCATCATCCTACAGAAGTTTCTGCTACAGCCAAAGCCTTAAAAAACAAAAAATACAATAAGTCTTGGGTTGTTTTTCAACCTCATACATATAGTAGAACATTTAACCTTCTAGATGATTTTGCTCATGCCTTACTTTCTTTTGATAATATTATTGTTACTGATATTTATGCAGCAAGAGAAACAAATACTTATAATATTTCTTCAAAAGATTTGGCTGATGCAATCATCAAATTAGGTAAAGATGCTAAATACATTTCTTCTCTTGATGATTGTGCTACTTATTTGAAGAAAAATGTAAAATCTGGCGATATTGTTCTTACTCTTGGTGCTGGTACTGTTACTAATATTGGTCCAATGATTGTTGAAAAATAATTTTAATGTAAAGATAATAAAAAAACAGGAGATCTTTTTTAATCATTTATTTAAGATCTCTTGTTTTTTGTCTTGTATTGTGTTATATTATATTTGTTTTGTGCCACTATAGCTCAGTTGGTAGAGCGACGGATTCGTAACCCGTAGGCCAGCAGTTCGATTCTGCTTAGTGGCTCCA
>CAKPDZ010000002.1 GCA_934149155.1 uncultured Clostridia bacterium
TCATTCTCAGCTTGAACTTGCTCAACTTTGTTGATTAACTCTTTTGCATTTTGATTGTATTCAGCTAACTTATCAGAAGCGTTTTCATTAAACTCATTTTGTTTATCTGCAGCATTAGTATTAAAAGTTTCTTCCTTATTGGATGCATTATTATTATAAGCATCCGTTTTAGTCTTATCATTCTTGTTATATTCGTCTAATTTAGCTGCAGCATTATCATCAAATGTTTTTGTCTTTGTATCATAATCGTCGTCAAACTCTTTCATTTTAGCAGTATGATTCTTATTATATTCTGCTAGTTTATCATCTGAGTTAGTATTGAATGTCTTTGTTTGTGCTTCTGCGTTTTCGTCAAATGCTGTTGTTTTTGCTTCTGCATTATCATTTATTGCTTTCTGCTTTTCTTCAAAGTTCTTATTGAATGCTTCTGTTTTTTGCTTGTCATTTTCATTGTACTTGTCTGTTAAGTCTTTTATATTACTTACTGCACTTGATATAGTTTCTTGCATTTCAGTAAAGTTCTCTTGTCTTGCTTCTTCTGCTGATATTCTTTCATTTTCATTTGATACTCTTTCGCTTTCTGCTTTTTCTAGATCTTGTTTCATTCTTGTTAGAGTATCAATCCAAGTTGGGTACTGCTCCGGTATAGTTTCAGTTGCATTTATTGAGTCTTTTACCTCTAATGCTATTATCTCTGATTTAAAGATTTCTTCATTATCATGCAATATTCTTAATTGAAACTTTACAAAACCAGTCTGAGCCATTAAACTTGACTTAATAGGTAGTTCATAGCCTTCTTCTGTACATTCAACCTCTATCATTCCTTTTGTCTCATCTGGCAACTCTACCTCTACTATTCCAGTTCCTTCAATTTTCTCATCTAAACAGAAAAGAAGAACTTCTTGTAAGTTCTCCCCATTCATTCCTAGACTTCTTCTGTCTTTGTGTAATGTCTTTCTGTCAGATGTTCTTATTAATATTTTATTTACCATCTTAAGCCTCCTGCTTTGTATATTCTACTGTTACAATAAACTCAAAGTTTGTATTCCAAATTGAAGCATCTTTTTCAATTATTAATTCTTTTTTAGTTCCTTGCCACAATGCTCTAGATTGTCCACCACTTGTACTGTAAAAAGCCCCAATCGGACTTGCTAATTTATCACTTTTTCTTTGAAAAGTTCCTTCTATTTTTATTACAGTGTCAATGTCTTTTAAACTGTTTGCTATTGTTTGAGAACTGCCACTATTACATTCTCCGGTATAAGTCTTACTATAAACATCTTTTCCATCTATCCACTTTTTGACTGTGTTTATTTCTTCTGTTGAATATGTAGTAGCATTAGTTATTTTATTGTCTATTACATTTATTGCATTTTCAATATTAGTTTGCATTAAATTCAAATTAGTGTCATTTATGGCAGGCAAACTTCCATTTTTAAAATTTATTTTATCCATTATTTTCCTCCTTTTGTTTCAATTTATTTTCCAAATCTTCCACTTTTTGAGATAATTCTTGGATAGCTTTACAACACAAACTTGTAAAAGCATAATTGTCTACACCTTTATTATCTAAGCTTGTTACTTCTTTAGAATAATTGTAATTATCGCCAATAACAAAACCTATATGTTTTTTGTCTGTATCTTGCTCGTTTTTCAAATTATATTTATAAATATCTATTTGCTTTAATATTTCTAAAGCTCTGTCCTGCATCTTCTCAAAATTTTTCTTTTGAGTCTCTAACGATGTTTGAGTCAGTGTTGGTGTAGATATCCCTGAACCATAAATTGATGTTTCAGATCCATCTTGGTCTGTTAATAGTATAGCAGCCCTGTTTAAATATCCTCCTTGAAAGAATATAGCAGATCCTCCTGTTCCTCTGTTGAGCCACATTCTTGAACCACTAGCAGCAAACTCATCTCCATTTTTGCTTTTCAATATAAAATATTCGCCAGAATTGTCGGGAATATCTGTTAATTTTATTTTTCCTCCAACAACATTTGCGTTATTCATTGTTGCATTGTTCATTGTTGCATTGTTGCAAGACATGTTTCCATTTTTATCTACATTGAAATTATTACTTGTAATTACTGTATTGTCTCCTGTTAAATTTATATCTTTTCCGTTTAAGACTGATTTTATTGGCTTCAATTTGTATTTCTTCAGCACTTTGATTAATTTTTGAAATAACTTCATCTTCATCGACCTTCTTCCTTACTTCGATATTTATTTCAGAAGCTGTTTGTTTGATTTCGCTATCCATTTCAACTCTAGTAGCAAATATGTTTGTATATGTACTTTTTATCACAAACTTTGCACTAATTTGAGCAGAATAGTTTTGTATCCCTATTGTGTTTGTTCCTTCTTCTAACACAATCTGTAATTCGCCAAGTTCTTCGATTTCTTCATTATCTTTAATACTTCCATCTTTGTTTATTCTTCTGATCACTTGAGCTTTTCCGTCTTTTAATATATACTCATCATATACATTCCCATTTTGCCTTAATACATCTTTCACTCCTAATTCATATATATTAAAAGAATCAGATTCCTCTGAACCTGATTTATAATTTTCTACTATTATTCTACTATCTCCTTGAGGATATAAGTCGTCTGATGGATATAAGTCATCTGACGGATATAAATAACCGAATACTGTATTGTTTCCTTTTATATTTAATTCTAATAAAGTTCCTTCAACACAGTTTTCTAATGTTATTATCTTTGTTCCACTTGCTATATCAGTTAAATCTGCTACATCTGAAACTTTGCTTGATATTTTCCCAATACTTATTTCATGTTCTGCTATCTTCTCTGTGTTTTCGGAAGTTTCTTGTGCTAGTTGAGTAATTTTATTATTATCTCTATCAACTTTTATTGATAATTTTTTTATTTTTTCACTTGTTCCAACAACTTGTGTTTCTTCTTGTTTCTTAGTTGCTACATCTAAATTATAACCTCCGTACCAGCCACCATTATAAGTTAAATCATATCCCACAATGGTTGGATAATTATTAACTCCATCTGTAAAAGTAATAACTTGTCCAGCCATGATGTCATAATCGATTGGACAATTATTGGTTTTGAAACTATAAAATTGAAAGCCATTTATTTCATTAAATATCTCTTCAACTTCGCTTTGTTCTGTTATAAAAACATTATCTTCACTTAAATATAAAGTATTTCCTGTTTCGTCTCCATACTCATACTTCAATGAACCGAGTTCATAAACAACTCTTGTTATTGTATGTTTTTCTCCTATTTGAAAGTCTGAACAATCGTCTATGCTTATTGTTTTTTCAGATGTAGTATTTTGTTTTATAAAGTATAATTTCCCATCTTTTCCTATTTGTGCATATCCGCCATTTAGTTCTGCTATATATCCGATATATTCTCTTGCTGTTATTGTATTGTCATACCAACTTATACTTTTATCATATTCTCTAAAATCTGTTGTAGCAAGTTCAATTCCTGCTTTACTGCATATGTCTTGTGCTATTTGTAAAAGTGTTGCACTTCCATTATTAAAGATTAAACTTGCATCATATTCAAATTCTAAATCCACCATTTTATCTGTAAGTGTATATTTATATTCAAAATCGTTTTCTTCTATTTTGTCTACTACTAATGTTGCAATCAATTCATTATTATTTTTTATTGTTACTATATTAGGATGTGTTGATCCTACTGTTTTATCTATTGAAATATTATATATATTTGACGCTGTACTTCCTAAATAAAAAGTATCTTCAAATAAAGCAAAGTTTGTGGACAATGCTGTATAATAATCTTCGTCTATTAAATTATTATCAAAATATATTTCCATTATTGACCACTCACTTTCTTACTCTGTACTATATTAAAACTTAATCCACTCCATGTTGCTCCTGTTTCTTGATTTTGCTGCATATTAACAGAAATTTTACTCACATAAGCTTGACATTCTAATATTCCATTTGCCCCAAATAGAGGACTTTTCATTTTAACAAACAAAGGATAGTTATTTATCATTTTAACTATCTCTTCTGCTTCCGCTTCTGTTAAATAGTTAAATGTAAAACTACCCTTGAACCACTTCTTGCTTACTATTTTTCTATTTAAATTTCCTGTTGTTACACTTCTGTATGAATTACTGTCTAGATCTTCCCAATCTATTTTGTATGAACTAGGAGTTTTCATCGTAGTATAATTATCTGTTGACTTTGCTTTAGCTTGCCATAACATGCTAAATCACACTCCTTCCTAGTTGTCTATTTTTGTTATTTATGTATTTTACTGATGCTTGTCCTACATCTTTTATTGTAGTATATGGTGCTATTTCTATGTTTTCTATTGCTTCAATTACTCGTTCAATTAATTCATTAGTTTGTTCATTTCCATTTCCAAAGTATTCTTTAGAATTGAATTTTTTAGGAACGACTGCTTCACCTTTGTGGATATATGCTAATTGGTCTTCTGGAACATAGTTTGTTCCAACATTTAATCTTGGTATTTGTGGAATATTAAAGCCGAATTTCTTTCCTCCAAATCCTGGTACCCAATCTGGAACATCAAATTTAATTTTATTTGCTCCATTTATTAAAGTGTTTATTCCACTTATTATTAAATTTAAAGGAGCTTTTGCAATGCCATATAATGCATCAAAAACTCCTTTAAATATTTGTTTAAATCCTTCTAAAACTCTTTTCATGTCTCCTGTGAATATTCCTTTAAACACATTTAATATTCCATCAAATATACCTTTTAATCCAGTAAATACACCATTAAAAGTGTTTAATACATGTTGTGCTAACATAATAAAATATTTATATATTACTTCGCCTACTATTCCAAAGTTTTCTTTTACCCAGTCCGTTTTAGATATAAGCCAATCAATACCATTTTGAAGAAATTGTCTTATTTTTTCCCAATTTGAAACTATTAATCCGACTATTATTGCTATCGCTCCTCCTATTACAGCAGGAACACTACCTATAATAAGTCCAAATCCCACAATAATTATTCCTATATCAGTTATTATTTTTCCGAAGTTTTCCCAACTAGGGTCTTTCAAATAATTTATTAGATCTCCTATTAATTTAATTACTCCAGTTACAGCCATTATTATTCCAGTTGCAACAGCTAATGTACTTGTTCCAAATTTAGTTGCTAACACTTCAACTAATCCAGTTTTTATTGCTATTATTCCTGCAGCAAGTCCTCCTAATAAACCTATAACTGTTGGAATATTATCTTTAACCCATTCTCCAAAAGCTTTTACTGTTTCTGCCCAAGGCAAATCAACATTTTGAATACTTGCAAACGGATTACTTATTCCTGTATCAATATTACTTCCTGCACTTGTATCTAAGTTATTTAACTCGTCAAATCCTGCTAATGACTTATTTAAGCCTTTTGCACTTTTAGAAGCTTTATCCATAGATTTTGCACTTGCTCTTGCTAATAAATCTACACCTGTTAAAGCTTTTATGAATATATTGATATATCCAACACCTTTCATTAATATGTTGGCTATTTTTTCAATAATTGGTGCAAGCATTGAACCTAATCCTGCCCATACACTCTGCAATTTGTCTGACAATTCCGTGTCCTGTGCTAAATAAGCTGAGCTAGCTTTACTTACTAATTGCCATATACCTCTAATGCTCAATAATGCTAAACCAAATCTTTTAATTTTAGATGTAATTTGGTCAAATCCTCTAGTTATCTGATTTAAACCATTATTTATTTTAGTTGTTTTTTTATTCTCATTGTTAAATTTTTTTACTTCATTTGTGGTTTTCTTTACTTTGTTCTCAACTTGCCCATATTGATCAATATATTGTTGAATTGCATTTGAATCATATTGCACATAATTCATGTTACTTGTTGCTTTATTTACTTCCTTTACCTTTGACACAACATCACTCAAATCAGTTTTAGCTCTTTGTAATTCAAAGACTTCAGACAATCCATATTTACTTCCTGTAAGTTTATTAAATTCTTTAGATATCCCTTTTATTTGTGTTAGTCCATTTATTTTCATTCCACTAACATCGCTTGGATTAAAAGCTTTTTTTATGCTTTCGGCAGTTTTCTTTACTTGTTCTGCTTTTTTATTAAAAGAACTCATAAGCAAATCTAATTCAATACCATATTTTTCATTCATTATATGTATCCTTTCTGCCTTGCCCATTTTTCTTTTAGAAAATCTGGCATTGCTATTGTTTTCTTTGGTTTCGAAAGTTCCGGACTTGCTTCTTCTGGCGTCTCAGGATATTTTTCCATCATTTGAGATAGGTTCCCCTGTTTCCACAACTTATAGCTTAGTCCTTCTCTTCTTTGTTCCAAAGTCTTTTTTAATTCGTAAGGTGTCATACTATATAATTGTTCATATACTAAATCAAACTTTAATAATTCGTCGTAGAGAAACTCAATATATTTTGTTGTTGAGCAATCCTCTACTTTTGTAAGTTTTTTCTTTCTGCTATTAACTCCCTTTTTTCTTCTTCTGTCATTCCTTTTATTTTTTCTCTTTCTTCTTTGATGTTCTTTAAATCTTCTTGTGATATAACTCCACTTACTACTAAAGTTTCATAAATAATGTCCATTAATATTTTTTCTATTGTAAAACCGTTATCTATTAATTCATCATAGAAACTGTAAGCCATATTTTTAGTAAATGTTTCTCCTGCTCCATTTCTCATATACTGTAACAATGTTATTAATGATGTTACAGAGCCTTGTTGTACAAAATCTAGCAATGTGCAATTATATTGTTTCTCTATTTTTTCACAGTCCATTGAGTTTAATCTCATATTTATTTCTTTATCATTCAAATTAAATGTATAATATTTCATTTCTTTTTCCTCCCATTATAAAAAGCACCAGTTTTACTGATGCTTTAGTTTTAACATATTGATATTTGTTCTTCTTCCATTCTTGGAAGTATTCCTTTTACTTTAAAGAACTCGTATAAGAATAATCTGCCTTTTTGTGTCCACATCATACTTGTTCTGCTTCCTTTTGTTCCGTTTGAATGTGTAAATTCAAATGTTTTTGTTTGCGTATATCCTTTTCCTCTATATTTCTTATATAGTAACCAACTATCGCCTTCTTTGTATTGAATACCAAATTTCTTTAGCATTTTATTAAACTCTGGTGCTGTAAATCCATAATCACAAGCAATTACATTAACCTTAGTTAAATCATCACATTGTAATATTCTATCTGTATAATCAGCTTTAGGTTTTAATTCTCCAATAAGTTGGTCTTTCTTATTGTTTTCTGCAAGTAAATTGGTGTTTTCTTTTCTTAAATTCTCAACTTTTGTATTTAATACATTCATAGCTTTTAGAATTAACTCGTCTTCATTCATGTTTTCTTCTCCTGCTATGTATCCTCCTGTTTTTCTTATACTTGGTAATACTTCACTTGTTACCCATCTTTTAAATTTCTTTGCATTTGGTAGTTTACTTGACATTATTAAGCTATATAATCCACTTTCATTTATTACTATTGTATCTCTGTTCTGACCTGAAGTACCGAATCGGTACCACAGCTCTATCTTCCTCATCCACATGTCTGCTTACATCTCTGCTACCATTTTGATATCCTAATACTGTTGCAATTTCTTTCCCTATAAAATATGGTTCATTATTTATCTCTAAACTTCTGATTTCTCCAAATTCTTCATTTTTAAATATCATTAAATCTTTCATATTACTTTATTCTCCTTTTTCTACTTTCATTTATTTTTTTACCCTCTTCTACTCCTTCAATATGCACCAATACTATTGATATCATTAAAGGAAAAATAATACTAAAAAACATTCCCCATATATTACTCATAACTAATTTTCTCCTTTATATAATTTTCTGTTCTTAATATAAGCTCTTGTACTGTTATAAAACCTTCTTGAAGCTCTTTGTAATTGTTTTTTACAAAGTTATATACTAAGCTATCTATTCTTGTTTTATATTTTTCTTCATATTCAATAACATATTTATCAAACTCGCTTATTTCAAATTTCTCGTCTTTCTGCAAATGGTATCCATCTTGTAATTCTTCTTCGATTCCATATACAATATTGCTTAAATTTCTTGTTTCACTTGGTGCAATACTTATTACAGTAGTTCTATCTTTAATTGTAAAAGTAAAATAAGTACTGTCTTTAAAATAATTTTCTTTGTCTTGTTCTTTTGTTCTATATTCAATTTCTAATTTTGGCATAATAAAAAGACTCCTTTCAATTTCAAAATTTTTTTTCAATTTTGGTACTTGAACAAAGCCTTTATCCGTGATATAATATTCATAGATAAGAACTTTGTTCTGTCGTTTGAGATAATGTTGTAGTTTGCCGACCGCACATTATCTCTCTTCTTTTTTTAATAAATCTTCTACATTCAGTCTAAAAACTTCCGCTAGCTTTTCTAATAATTCAATTTGCACTTTTTTGCATTTAACATTTTCTATTGCATTTATCTTTTCTCTTGAAGTCCCCGTTCTCTCTGCCAGTTCTCTTTGACTTATATGCAATCTTGCTCTTTCCATTCGAATTTTAGAATCATCTATTTCCTTCGAAATATTCGCAATCATTTTCACACCTCCTTTACTTATAGTGAAATAATATCACTTATTATATAGTTTGTCAACATATTTTTAATTTTTCGTAAAAAAAATTTACTTTTTGTAAAATTTGTGTTATTATATATAAGAGGTGAGTATATGTCTATTTTATCAAAAAGAATCAAGGTATTGAGAGAAGAACATCATTTAAGCCAATCTCAATTAGCTGAAAAATTAAATGTTACAACATCATCAATTTCTCAATATGAAAGCGGTGATAGAATACCTAGTGATGATGTAAAAATAAAAATTGCAAATCTATTTGATGTTTCTTTAGATTTCTTAATGGGTGTCTCTGATATTAGAAGCCCCTATACTTTTTTTACACTATCTAAATATTTTAATAGTTTAACCGAAGAACAAGTTAACGATGTTATCAGGTACATAATGTTTCTAAAAGAATATAAAGATAAATAAAAACACCTACATTTAAGTAAGTGTTTTATTTTTTATAATTCTGCCCAATTTTTCATATAAACTTTTCCATTTGAAAAATATACATCAATAGCTTTAAGACTTAGTGGTTCTTGATAATGTTTTAATATAGTGGTGCCTACTCCTGGTATTTCACTTTCACTTGTAGAACTAGGCTCTCCTAACATGCTTTTTACTTGTTCTTCTGTCATTCCTTTTTCGATTTTATCGTAATTCTCTTTTGTAATAGCACTTGTAGCTTGTTGTTGAGTTGTTGATGTAGATGTTTGTGTATTAGTTTCATCATTCGGACTGACAACAGCTCCAATTACACCTATAATAAAAATTGCAAGTAATACTCCTCTTAAAACTGGATGTGTCATATTTTTTCCACATTTGGGACATTTTTTTGCACTACTACTTACTTCTGCCCCACATTCTTTACAATGTTTTAATGCCATAATACAATTCCCCCTTAAAATTTAATTCAAGGAAATTATATTACAATATTTTACAATTTGCAACTATTTTTTACATTATTTTACAAACAATATTTATTATTCTTCCGGAATATCTATTGCTGGTTCTGCAGTTGGTGCCAAATGCATTGTAAATCCATTTAAGTCCCCACTAGCTCCACCTTTAATAGTTGTTCTAACCTTACTTTTAAAACTAACTACAATTCCATTAGACAATGTATATTTCCAAAAATATGTCTTTTTACTGTCTTCTAAATCACTTGCTACTTTTATATTAGCTGTAGCAGATGGGTTTTCCATATTAAATTCAAAATCATACTTTTGAGCTGGCTTTAATCCATATTGTGATGTTTCAAATACAGTATTATCCAAGTCTGTAGTATCTATTTCGTTTGGTTCTCCTCCTATATCAGGAGTATTTTTTAAACCTTTTATTTTTGTATATGTACCAGAACCTGTTTCACTATACTCTAATTTAGCACCATTCATTGTGCTGTAATTTTTCTCTGTCTCTTCCATATGTTCCTCCTTTATTTATAATAATTTATTATTTATCTCATTATAAGTAGCATTACCACTTATTTTTATCTTTTTTATGTTATTTTCTATTGATACATCTTCCGAATTGCATTTAAAATTAAGTTCTTTTAGTTTTTCCATAATCTTATCTGAGGCATTATCTACTATTTGAGTAGTATTTTCTGTTGATTGAACTCTTCTTGTTATATATCCTGTTAAAGATACTCTGTAAGTATAATTATGATCAAAGTCACTATTGACAAAAGTCTTGTTTACTTGATATCCAAAATAAGTAATATTGTCTTCTACAATGTCATCTGATATTAATTCTCCACAGTCAATACTCTCTATTTCATTTAATTTATTTTGAATTATAGTTCTCATAATGCCTCCTTTATAGCTTTTCTTATATTTTCTTTATATAGTTCTATATCTTCTTCTAACACTGGTTTCCAGTGTGGTTTTGGTTTCTGTGCTTTTGCAATATAAAACTCTACTCCGTCAATTAGAATAGTCTTTCCTATTGGTCTATCAACTTCATTTGCAGGAACATACCAATACTGATATCCACTTACATGAAATGTTTTGGTATGTCCAATATGTGGTTCTAATGCATAAGTTCCTGTTCCATTTTCAATCATTCTACCAATTAAATATCCATCTTTGCTTTTTAAATCAGTAAAAATTTCTGTTTTTATTTTATCATTTTGAATTTCAGTTTCTCCTTTTTGTATGCTATTAACATATTTTCCAGAAGAAAAGCCTAGTTTTTCTATAACATCTTTTTTTATTTGTTCGGCAGTTTCCTCTTGTGCTTTTATCAGATTTTCTTTCAACCTTTTTTCAAATTTGCTTAAGTCATTGCCAAGCTCTTTAATATTTTTCATACTAATTCTATGACTACTCCTTTACTATTTACTGATTTTATCCTATATTTAGTTTCATTTATAAATATATAATATTGGCTTATATTATCTGATTTATTGTTGAGTTTTTTACTTAATAAATCTTCTAAATTTCTTAATGGAGTTTTTATTCTTAACATGTTTACAATGCTTGCACCATAAATATTAGCACTTATTTCGTCGTCTAGTTCTTGTCTTTGAATGTCATAGTCTTTTATTTTTTGAAAGTTTTCTATATAACTACCATTAGCTTGTTTACTTTTAACTACTTTTTTTAATGTAATCTTTTCTAACCTTCTTACTAACATTATTTAATCCTCCTTAATCCTGATTTTATAATGTCATTTCTCAATTTTTCTATGATATCCTCAAAAGAACTTGATACTCCACTTTCACTTGTACTTTGCATGCCTTCTGCACCTCTGCAAAGATATATTGCTTTAGTAGCTCTTTTGATATATGGAAATAACCTTGTGTCCTCTTTTTGTCTATTAGAAATATCAGAGGCAATAGAACTAACTTCCTCTAATATTTCTTCTATAACATCATCGTCACCTCTATAATTAGGTCCTAAATCATTTATTATCTTTTCTATATTATCGTCCATTTTCTATTGCCTCCTTGTTTATTCTTTTTTGGTTTTTGGTTCAACTTCTTTTGTTTCTTCTTTTTTAGCTTTTGACTTAACTTCTTTTTCTACTTTATTTACTTTTAGTCCTATAAATGTTGCCATCTTAGTACCTCCTATCCTTCATATGAGCAGTATACACCAGCTAATTTGTTCTCATATACATGTCCATATAAATTGTTATTTCTATACTTAAATACATTGTCATCAGCAATTTGGTCTTCATCTGGTGTAAAGTATTTAATAAATTGATCCATAGCTGTTACAGCAGCAGATTTTTCAACACATAAGAAGTTGATTTCTTTTCCACCTTCTATTAATTCGTAATAGTCTGATGTTGAAGGATTTCCTGTTGGAGCAGATACTTTTGAATATGCGTCTGATGATTTTGTGTAATATGTTTTTCCTGATACCACAGCCGTATCTGTTGATTTAATATATGTGTCTTTAGCTTTTTGATATCCGTAGTTTTCTTTTCCATCATTTAATGTTACAGCTGTATACATTCTTGTTTGAGGTACTTCAATTATTGTTGCAAATCTTTCTAAAACTTTCTTTGATTTAGTTGTATCTAAATCATCTATCATTCCTTTTAATGTTGGTGTTATAAATAGGATTCTGTTTTCTGTTGAAACTTCATCCTCGTCCATTTTATTTGTGCATGCTCTTAATGCACTTACAACTCCTGCACCATCAGAAATTGTTTCTTTTTTTCTTGATATTCCATCTACACCTGCTATTTTTGCAATTCTTGCAGCATCTGTTTCTGGAACCACTTTAGTTCTTACAAACTCTCCAGATAATTTTGCAAATGGCAATCCTAGTGCTTCTTGATTGTCTAATCTATCGATTCTTAAATCTTGGCTTCTTTCTTTGTCATATTTTATTGTTTCCCATTTAAACTTTGTTGAACCTTTTGTATATCCTGAATTTCTATCAAAGTCTCCTAAACCGTCCATGTCCAATTTAGCTACTTTGATTTCTCCATTTTGTCCTTTTTGTACTGTTGTTTCATCTCCATCTAATATAGATGTTTTTGCTTCATTTTTATATACTTCATCTAATTTTGGTAAGTATATTGTTGCTAATTCAATATTATTCATTTTTCATTCTTCCTTTCTTATTTTAATCCCATTGCTTTTCTTATTGCTTCATCAGCACTTGGCTTATTACCAGATGGGTCTGGATTATATGGTGGTTTTTCCTTTGACCACTCATTTACAGCTTTTTCTACAATTCTGTCTTGAATTGCTTTTATAAGCTTTGTCTTGTCTTGTAATTGTTCTGCTGTCATATTTTCATAATCAAACAGATTTAAAAATTCTGGGTCAAATGCTGTATCTTGTGTAGTTGCTATTTTAAAAGCTTCGTCTTTTAAATCTCTAGCATTTAACTTTCTTTGAATTTTTTCATTCTCTTCTGATTGTTTCTTCAACTGATATTGAAGTTTTTGAGTCTCGTTCATTTGAGCTAACTTTTCAGCCTCTGACTTTTGTGTGTCTTGTTCTAATTTCCATTGTTCTTTTAATTTCGTTTCATGTGTTTGTATCGCTTTTTGAACTCTTCTATCAAATTCTGCTTGATATTCTTTGTTAGATAAAACATCATCAAAGGTCTGTGTCTGATTATTTTGATTATTATCCGTTGCGTTATTTGCCCCGTTTACATCAATATTTGTGTTATTTGAATTTTGATTTTCGCCTTCCATATTTTCTCCTATCCCAATTTGTTCTTCTGCCCAAATTGTTACATTTAAAAATTCTGTTGTTCTTTTTAGCCTGCAATCAGTAAAAAGGCATAAAAAATAGACGTACGTCTACGCCTAAAATTTATAATTATAAAATGTTATTAACTTGTTATTATTTAATATAAGTTATAAATGAACGACACCAATGGAATCCGTCGTTTATTGGTGGCATGTTTAATCCTGTTATTAATCCATAACATCTGTATTTAGTTATTTTGTCATCATTCCTACTGTATCGTTCAAACTCATTCCAGTCATGTACAAAAAATTCTTGATTGTTTAAACTTTTGCACATCCTAGTTGTTACATTATCTTTTATTGCAACAAATCTTACTTTTGCATTTTCATCAAAACTATAAATACCTTCTACTTTTGCTTTGTTATTTATTCCAATAAGTGTTAAATCTAAGTCGCCACTTATCTTATCTCCATTTATATTAAGCTTAGAATTTTGTTGGTGCTTAATTAAATTTTGATATATATCATTTGTTATATCAGGTGCTTTTCCTTGCTGTAAATCGATTGTAGTTTGTCTATATATTGAATTTGCATTGTATTTTATTATTGCTTCTATATATTCATTCCATGTATATCCGTTTTGCATTCGGCATAGTCATTAAAGCAAGAAAAATTGTATCTGGTACTACTGATACTTTTTTCTTGTTTTTTAATGTCTTTTTTACTTCTTCTTGTCCTTGTTTGTAATAATAATTTGCATCTTCATGCATTATTTGTTTTTCTTGTTTTTCTAACTTGTTTTGTTCTTCTATGTATGCAGAATAAATAAGTAATTCTAGTATTTCATTATTCTTTACTCTAGTTCTTTTATAGATGTTTCTAGCTTTTATCCCAAAATCCCCTGTAAGCCATCCTTTGTCTTGCCATTCTTCTATATATACATCTACTTTTTTCTTTAAATTGCCATTTGCTATACTGTATAAATAATTAAAATCGAAATCTATACTATTAAATATTTCTTGAAGTTTGTTTTGTGTCTGTTTGCTTGTCCTTTGATATATTGTTTTCATTTTTTGCATCTGTTGATTGTGATACTTCCACATTTCCATTTGTATCACCTACTTTTCTATTATCTTTTATTTCATATTGTTTGTTATCTTGTCCAATTTCAGCCATATTTTCTAAATTCTTTTCCAGATTTGCTTGATTTTGTTTGTCCACCTTTTCAAGTTCTGATATGCTGTCTAAATCATCAGGTAACATATCAATTATGCTTGCATCACTTAACAATCCTCTTAATTTCAATGCTCTTGCTGTTTCTGTATCTTTGTCGGTTGGTAGATTTCTTTGCAAATCTATTTTTATGCTTCTAAAGTCATAGGACTTATGTTTTCTTTTATTAATTCTATCTATAATTGTTTCCCATCTTCTTAATATTGCTTGTTTAAAATGTTTATCTGCATCTGTTATCATTTGTTCTAATGCAAAGAACTTTCTATCTAATGCACTTGCATTATCTGCATTTGTAAAACCTAAGTCTGTTATATTTGGAACTCCACTTATCATAGCAATTAAATCTATTAATGTTTTTTTATGATTTTCTAACGCTGTATCTTGCACACTTTTTTCAATCCAAGCTATATCTCCCGAATTATCTGGTGTGTAAAACACTTGCATTTTAAGCATTGTTTCATCGTTTTGTTTTCTTTCTGGATTCTCAATCATAATCGTGTTTCCTTTTTCATCTTTTTCAACTTCTCCGCTGTTTATTAGTTTTTTCTATAAGTAGTGGTATATCAGGATCGTAACCTGTTATTTTTAATTTTGCATCGTCATTGTATTGGAACGTGTTTCTACTGTTTTGGATTACTCTTTCATAAGCACAAATTAAAGAAACTACCAATTCAAAACTTGATAGTCCCATTTCATTTTCTATTGCTATGCAAGGAATCATATTCCATTTACTTTTTTCAAATCTTTGTTTATCTTCTTGTAATTTTTTATAATCATTTGGTGTAGGTGAATAATATCTTTTTCCATTTATTGTTGTTAATTCTACTATTGTTATATCAGCACCATTTTTATCCCTTTCAGTCCATTTTCTTAGTTGTCCTATTTGTTTTACTGGTGTTGAATAGTCAAATATTCCTATTGTATTTAAAGCACTTTGTTTTGTATATACTATTTCATTATCCTCGTTTTCGTATAACACCTCATAACACCCACGCATTCCAAAATAATCAAATGCTAAATCAAAAAATTCTGTTGCATCATCATTATATTTGCTTATATAATCTATTAATACTTTTAGTTCTTCATCTTTATTTGTATCTGCATTAAATACTTTGTTAAGTAGTTTCTTTATTATATTCAACTTTGTTGGGTCTGATATTTTTTCGACATCATATATAGGTGCTTTTCCTGCAAAGTATCCAGTTACCATTGAATTAATATAATTTTCAAATGCTACTTTTATTTTATTATCATCTAAACTTACTAACTCTGAATTATCTGTTTTTCTTCTTATTCTTTCATATAGTTGTTTTCTTGCATTCCATTCTTTATCTGCTAGCATCAATATTTGCGCTACACTATTTTCGTTTTCTAATGTTTCTGGGTTCCATTGTATCATTTTGTTTCCTCCTATAAAGGTTTTATATAACCAAATTGCAATTTCTTTTGGTTTATGTATTTTTCTACTGCATATCTCATTGCATCCATCAAATGGTTAAAATCATCTATTGGTCTATTTATTTTGTTACCAAACTTGTCCTCATCCCAAGTATAGTTACTTATTTCTGTTATAAAATTTACACATCTAGGATGTATTATTATTTCAAAGTCTTGTATAAATTGAATACCATTATTTATACTGTCTTTTCCTTTTAATGCTCCTATAATATGTCTTATTCCTAATCCTCTCAATTCATCTATTGACTTTGGCTCTGCACTATCTGCTGTTATTTTTTCTTTTGAGTAGCCCATTTGATTTATTTTATCGTATATTGCTTTATTGCTCATTCCTTTTTGATATATTTCGTCATATACATAAATCTTCTTATTTTTTAAATCTATTGCACCGCAAAATAGTGCTGTTGGGTCGTTTGTATAACCAAAATCTAACCCAAAAGCACTATCTAAGTTTCTTATTGTATTTAATTCAAATTCTTCTTCTTTCCAATTTTCATATACTAATCCATCTACTATACCCCAGTTACCTAATCCAGCAACTTGATATCTTCTAGGATTATTCTTTTTCATTCTTTCAAATACTTTTTTATCTGCTTCGTCTAGCCACTCATTACAAAGGTAATTTGTTGTCATTGCTAATATATCGTCATCTTTAACATCAAAGAATCTTTTCTTTATCCAATGATGTTCATTCCAAGGATTTAGTGTTATTGTTATTTGTTTAAATAAACCTTCTGGAACTTCTCCGTCTTATACTTTCATCTATTACATCAAAATCAGATTCTTTTGTTATTTCGTATGCTTCTTCTATCCATAGCCAACACAAAACACCAATATCTACTGATATTGATGTTACTTTTAATGGGTCATCTAAACCTCTAAAATATATTTTCTGTCCTGTAGGCTTATATGTCATTTCTAATGGGCTTTCTTTTATTTCCCAGAAACTATCTACTTGTAATCTATGTATTGCCCATTTTAATTCTGTAAAACAACTATCTTTTAATGTTCTAAATGTTTTTCTAATTACAAGTGTATTAGCTTCTTTATATTTCATCATGTTGCTTATTATCCATAATGCTGTTGTCTTTGATTTTTTACTTGCTCTTGAACCTTTACATACTCTATATCTACATTTGCAATGCCAATATTCTGCGTAACCTTTTCCAACTATACTTTGCAACGATAATTTATTTATTTGTTGCTGTGTATTCCTATTTATTACTTTATTCTGTAATGTCATCTTGTATCACCACTGGTATATTGCCAGTTACGTCTACTTTTTCTTTGAACGTTCCATATCTCTTACCAAGTAATTCCGCACATTTAGTTCTATCTTGTAATGAAGCATCTAACCCGAATTGGTCTTTTTCTTCTCCTCGCATTACTTTTGTTAAATATTGCAACACTTCATCTTGAGAGGCAATTCTACTATTTTCTTTTTCTTGAAGTTTTATTTGAATAAATTTGTCTAGTTTTGACAAGTTTTGCGAACCTATCCTATTAAGATTCTTTCCTTTGTATCCAGCTCTTTTGCAAGCTTCTGTTGCATTTGCTATTTCTATATAGTAATCAATAAATCTCTTTTGCATTTCTGTTAATGAATTGTATTGTTTTTCTATGTCTTCATCTTCCATCTGCCTCACTTCCTTTTCTATGTTCTTCTACTAAGTATTTCATTACATCTACTTTACTATAACATTCTTCTTTTTGTTTATATCTTTCTTGTAATTCAAGTTTGTTTGTTTCTTTATTGTGTATTTCTACTTTTTCTCTTTTTAATATTTGATATTTAGTGCAATATTTGCAATTCTTTTCACTATAAAATTGAAAACTATTTATTTTGTATATTTGTCCTTTTGTAGATAAGGCATATAATAATTTATTTATATTTTTATTTACATTCATCATTCTACTCCTAAATTATAGATGTCATAGTCTTATGATTTTTCAAGCAATCTTTTGCACTCCAGTACTTAAGACCTTTTTCTTTGCATTTCTTTATGTACTCTTCTGCTTTTTGTTTTGTCCATTTCATTCTTCTTTCTCCTTTTTGGTTTATAATTAAAACAGATGCTGTAGTTTTTACAATCGTTGCATCTGTTTTTCATACAATATTTCATATTCATATGTTACTCTTTTCTTTCTTGGCGTAAGACTGAGGACACGAACCCCATACCTCTTAGGTACACATTGTTTAGCAAACAAGTTTCAAACCTCTTGAATTAATCTTACATATATTAGAGTTCACTAGAAAAGCTCTACAAAATGAAAGGTCGTGATTTTTTATTTATATCAACATATCTAGTATCTGTTAATACCAATTATTTTTGCATTTTTTCAATTTTCTTCATTGTTCTTTCTGCTGAAATTCTTGCATCTATATCTATTATAATTGCATAAACAAATGTAGTAACTGCACCGCAAAAAAATGTATTTGCTTTGAATCGTAATATAAATACTGCAATCAAATATGTTATCCAGTACAATATCACTCTTGTATTAAAGCTTCTGTACTCTTTTCTTTTTATTTCTTCCATTTTCTTTTCTCCTCAAAATAATAAAAAGAGCAAACATTTAAAACATCTGCTCTTAATAAAAAAACAATCGATTTGATAAGAAACAAGGTGCCTGTTTTGTTTCTTTTTCATTAATTTCATAATAACACATTTGGTATTAACTTGTCTTAACCAAATTTAACCAATTTCATTTAATTCATCAAATTTATTTAATGCTATATTCTTCATTGTAGATGTCTTTTGATATGAGTAATTAATTTTTATTGATGTTTCTTCTAAGCTTAATCCATCTATGTAAAAATAAGTTAAAAGACTTCGATATGGCTTTGGTTCATCTTTCATTCTCATTAGCTGTTCTATTATTTTGTTTTGTTCTTTTTGCTGCAAATATAGTTTATCCAAAATTTCATTGTAACAATCTAATAATTTCTCAAACGAATCATTGATTTTATTTTTTGCTTTTGGCATTCCGTCCAAATTTGGAGATGAAATACTATATGCTAACTCTTTTTGCTCCTTATATCTCAATATTGCATCATTGATCCATTTCTGGTTTCTTCTATAACTAACTAAATTTTCTTGTGTCATCTGTATCCTCCTTAAACAAATAATATATCTTGTATTTATGTCTTACAAGATTGTTTTTATTTAATGCTCGTCCTACTTCTCTCACTGTTAAATTTAAAAATTTTACTATTTCTGGCAATGTCCCTACTCTGACACATTGCTCTGATTCTTTTTCATTGTATATTCCATATATGTTCATTTGTAATTCTCCTATACTTTTATTCTTATTTTCTTTAAAACTGTTTCTGATCTAATTTTCTCTTTTACTAATCCTAGATCATACCTTTGAAATGCTTCTTTTGCCCCTGTCAGCATGTCCTCATATAGTATGAAATTAGGATATTCTTTTACAAATATGTACTCATGCCCATTTTTGCTAATTATTTTTGGTATCTTCATTTGTATCACTCCGTTTCTTTCAAATATCTATATATTACATTCTCTACTTTGGCTAATGCTTCATAATTGCTTATATATTTTCCATCGTGTCTGTGTTTCATTGTTGCTCTTATTATCTTTATTTGCTGATTGTATTCTCTTCTGTATATTTCTGCCAATTTGTTTTTACTTAGCCCCTTTTTCCACTTTTCTATTATTTCTTTGTCTCTCATTTACTACACCTCTTGTGTAGTATTAGTCATTAATTACTTTCATATTTAATTATTTTAAGATTATCTAATTCTCTTTTAATTTTCTCTATGTTATTATTAAAAATTTCAGTATCAACCTCATCCCATTTTTGGTACTCTTCCATGTCTGCTATACTTCTCAACAAGAGTACTATTGTATTTATAATACTTTTTTGAAATTTTTTTGTTGGTTTTAAATCAAATACAACACTTATATATTCTTGATTTTGTTCTTCCATTATTTCACCTCTTTTGCTTTATTTTCAAAATATTGCTTAATTTCTTTTTTCTTTTCTTTTAAATTTTGATTTATGTATTTTGCCATCAAACCATCTCCCGGAACTTTTACTAACATTTCTGCCATTAAATCTAGTTGCTTGTTTTTTAGGTCTAGTTTTTCTTTTAATTTATCGATTTGTTTTTGCATTATTGCAAATTTAAAAGCATAAACACTATCTTCTTGTTTATTTGTCATAGATTAATCCTCCAGTTTCTTTACTCTTTTATCTATTTGTTTTACTGCTTGTAATATTTCGTTCAATTTATTTCTTATATCTACATCTATACATCTTTCTGAGTGTTCTTGTTTGTATTCTTCTATTTCATCTATATCTATTTCATCTTCTAATAATTCAAATTCAGCTGTTACAAAATTTATTTCATCATAAACATCTGTTAAACAATATCCATTATCAACACCTATAAAATTGGACCCATCAAATTCAAAAATCCAATTTGTATTAGTTATTATTCTACTTCCGTTCTTTTATTTCTCCATCTGCTATTGCTTTCATTAATTCCCAGCCTTTATATGTTTTACTCATTATTCTTCCTCTCTTTCTTTTATTTTTTCAATTAAAAATCTATGCTTACGTTTATGTTTTCTTGTTATCGATGTTCCAATAGAATTTGCAGTTGTATTGAAAAACTTCGCAACTTCTTTTCTGGTTTTAAATATTGCAACACATTGTTCTTTTTCTTTCATATCATATATTACATACATTTTAATTTTTTTCTCTTTCTTCTATTAGTTCTTGCAAAATCAATATTGCAAAATCAACTGAAGTAGTGAACACTTCACCATCTACTTTCATTTCTTCTAATTCTTTTATCTTGTCTTTTATTTTTTGAATTGCAATATAATTTTTATATTTTATAAAGTTAGTGCTTTCAATATCTGTTACTTGTTTTTTAAAGTCTTTTAATTCTTCATTCTCTTTTTGTAGTCTTTCTACTAATCTTATAACTATTTTTATATATTCAATAGCATTCTTCTCTTCCTCGTTCATTTATTCCTCACCTCTCAAAAATGATAATAACTCATCTGCATACATTGCCTTTTCAGTATAAGCCAAATATTCATCATCTGCCGTCTGTATCCATTGTCGTTCTTCACTATCCTCTTCTAATTTTTTTATTAAACTATTTATTTTTTTATTCTCTTTTAAATACTCTTCTACACGATTTTCATACATTATTTGGTACTGATTTAGTTCTTTTTCTTGCTTATTTGTTTTAGATTCTTTTTCTGTTTTAAATAAATTATCATCTAATCCGTGTAACTTTCTTGTTGCAATTAATTCTTCGTTATCTGATACATCAGCCATAATTTTTTTCTCCTTTACTTAATTATTTTTAATGTTAAATCCGGATATTTCTTCTCGAATAACTTGTGTTTTAACTTAAATACATCAGTTTCTTTTCCTTTGACATCTTCTACTACCATTTTGCCGACTTTGACAATACATAAAGTCTGCTATGTATTCAATCTTTCTGTATGTTTTTCCATTTTTCTTAAAGCTTTCTTGTAATAAAAATCTCGGTTGTAGTTCTAAGTTTTGTATCTCTCCTGCTCTTTGTAATAAAGCTAATTCTTTATATCTC
Organism: uncultured Clostridia bacterium; assembly: GCA_934149155.1. Taxonomy (GTDB): domain Bacteria; phylum Bacillota; class Clostridia; order TANB77; family CAG-508; genus CAG-269. The sequence continues at coordinate 21,547 of CAKPDZ010000002.1, forward strand.
TTGCTTTCAGCTATTGAGTCAAATACATACATGTCTACCTGTGTTTTTTTATTTCTGTATTTGTTCATTCTTCTTTCGCTCCATTTCTATAAAATTATCACATCTGTAAACTCCGATTAAATGTCTCTAAAATTAATCTGTTACATCCAGCACACTTCTTGCAGAGTTTATCTTGATCCAGTTGTTTCATTTTTGTACCCCTATGTTATTTTTTATAAAATCTACAGATAATTTTTCTGTAAATTCATTCCAATCTTTTGACTGCTTTATATAATCTCTTATTCTTATTAATGTTCTTCTTTCACTGTTATCTGCACCTAGAGTATAAGAAAATCCAACTAAAAGTATTATTAATATCACTTTCATTTACTCATCTCCTTCTGCTAAATAATATCTTTTAAAATCTACTTTTTCGCCATATCTGTTCTTACTGCTTTCCCAGTTTGTTTTAAATTTATAGCCTATTTCTTTCAGCTCTTTTATTCGTGTTGCTAATTGTGTTATTCCTAAATCGTTGTATGCATCCTTGCTTGTTATACTTCCAAATTTCTTTATATAATTTATTATTCTTTGTCTTTGATTTATCTTCATTAGTTTCACTCTCCCTTATATTTTATAAGTCCTAATGCTATGTATTTTAAAATCCTGATTCTGTTAATCTCATTAAAACTTAATAATTGTTTTTTATTTATTTCTAACATTTCTACCTCTCTATATTTAAAAATTCACTATTTACTTTGTTGAACTTTAGTGTTGATGTTCCAATATTTCCAGCCCTTTGCTTTTGCAAGTCTACTGTTACTAAATTGTTTTCAGGATTAAGTTGATATAAAAATATTACATTGTCTGCGTCTTGCTCTATTGCTCCACTTTCTCTTATATCAGCTAAAGTTGGCTCATTCTTACTTGCATTTCTATTTAATTGACATAGAGCTACGATTGGAATTTCCATCTCTAAACTTAAAAGTTTTAAAGTTCTTGAAATATCTGCAACTTCCTGTTCTCTACTGTTAAATCTTCCTGCATTTCTTACTAGCTGTAGATAGTCTATTATTAGTAAATCTAATTTATTTTTGTTTTTTAATCTTCTTGCCTCAATCTCAATTTGCTGTATTGAACTTGCTTTTGTGATAATTGAAAAATTCATGTCACTAATGTCTTGACTGGCACATGCTATTTTACCTATTTCTTCCTCTGTAAGTTCTCCATTCCTTATTTTTCTTGAATTTACTCTCGCCTTTCTTGATAATATTTTTTGAATAAGTTGAGTTGATGACATTTCCAAACTCACATAAGCTACAGCCTTACCTTTTCTTGCTATTTTTTCTGCTATTTGTAATGAAAATGTTGTTTTTCCAACGCCCGGTCTAGCTCCTACAACTGTTAATTCTCCCTCATGTAGTCCATCTGTTAAGCTATCTAAATCATAAAAACCTGTATAAAAACTATAATCTTGCTTTTTATTTAGATTCTTTTCAATATCAAACAATGCATCATTTATTTGGCTCATAAACGTATCTTCTTTTTGCGTTTGCAACTCAATTTTTTGCAATGTTGATATTTGTTTTTCGATAAAAATATCTATATCTTCTTCACTTCTAACTTGCATTTGAATGTCTTTACTTAGATTAAATACTTGTCTTTGTTTTGAATATCTTTTTAGTATTTGAAATGCTGTTCTAAAGCTAGTTTGTGCTATGTAATTTCCTAAGTTTGATATATACTCTAGCATTTTGTTTGAATTGTCCAATTCGTTATTTATTGTCAATATAGATATTTCTTCTTTTCTTGCTTTTAAGCTGTTATATGCTTTTATTATATTTTGATGAGTTGGTATTACAAAGTCTTGTTCTGTTAATTCACAACTTTCTTCTCCAAATATCATGTAGAATAATACTGCTTTCTCTATTTCTTCATCAAACATTTATATTTTTCTCCTCTTTTTTAGTTTCTCAATATACTCTTCTTCTGTTAGTTCTTCTTGATCTATAACCTTATAATCCTCTTCTTTTGGTGTTCCTTTATTTTTTATACTTGCTTGGTCTATTTGAATCTTTTCTAAACTATCTATTTTTCTTTGTGTATAATCATCTAATATTTTTTTTGCATATCCCCAATTAGGGTTCTTTATTCTTGATGTTTTTGCTAATACACTTTCAATAACTTCGTAAGGTAAATCTTCTAAATATCCAATACATTCTTCTATTGCATTTGTATTAAATGAGTTTAAACACTCGATAAATCTTTGTTGCAACTTTTCTTCTTTTTCTTCTTTTAATAATAAATCTTTATCATCATCATTATCATCTTCATTATCATTATCGGGTTTTTTCGCTTCCGTTTGGTTTTCATTAAAACCGTTCGGTTTTTTCGGTTTTTGAATTTTCCGTTTGCTTTTCTTTTTTAGGTCTACCACCCTTCTTAGCATTCTCTCTATTCTTTTCACATCTAGCTTGATATTTTTCTCTATCCCTGTCTAGTTGTGTTTTTATAAAAGAGAAAGCCATTTTTAACATACCGTCTAAATTTGGTACTTCGCCTGTTTTTTCATATTTAATTATTGCTCTCATAAGCTGTCCAATTTGTTCGTCTGTCATTATATTGAACTGTTCTTCATAATCTAAGTACATTAGAAAGCTTGCTTTTTCCATTTTGCTTTCTCCTTTCGTAAAATATTAGGGTAGATCTTGTGTCTACCCTAGTTGTTTAATATTCTTTATCTTTTTCATATTCAACGCTTATCTTTGTTTTCCAATTACTGTCTAAATTGTCTAAATTATTGCTTATAAAGGCATCTACAAATTTATCCAATGTTGCTCTCTTATTTAACTCTCTTCTAATAATTTCTTGCATTTTAGGTCTTTTTTCTTCCACCAATTTTTTCATCTCTTCTTTAACTATTTCTCTAATTATGTTGTTTACATACACTTCTAGAAGTGTGTACCTATTGTCGCTACTATAACTACTTATTTTCCCTTTTTCATCTACTTTTGTTTCTAATACAGTTTTTACTAAACCATTAACAATTTTATCTTTGTCTAAAGACTCTGCAATTCCTGTCATTACAATGCTTTTTACAGCTTCATTTAGATAGTTATCATCTATGTTTAAATCAATTCCTACTATATTTCCCATTTTCAATTCCTCCTAATTTGATTTTCCAAATCTCTCTATAAATTCTTCTTTTGTTTTCCTGTTGCTTAATATTCTTTCATTTCTGATTTTTATTGCATCTTCCAATTTTTCATAGTCTCCTATATATTTACCATCCACAGTAACTTGAAATGTTCCTTTTCCCATTTTTCTATGATGAATATATTTATATCCGGTATTTGAACATATTTTACTTTTTCTCTTTTTCATATTTTTTATTGACCACTTAACATTTTCTTTTTGTGTACACCATTCCAAATTTTGTACATTGTTATTCTGTTTATTAAAGTCCTTGTGGTTTACTATTGGTAAATTATTAGGATTTGGAATAAATGCTTTTGCCACCAATCTATGAACTTGTTGGCTTTTCCTTCTTCTGTTTTTTCGTAGGACTATAACTCTATATCCACTTCTAATAGTAAAAGACATTATCCTTTCTCTTGGAATCGAACATATATTATTTCTAAACATTAAGCTTTTTACTCTTCCCATATTACTAACTTGATATAATCCTTCATAGCCTTCTATATCTTTCCATATCTCTTTCATAATTTTAGTCCTTCCTACTTTTTATACATCTTTCCAAATTCCTTTAAAAATTTTTCTTCACTATATTTTTGTATAAATTTTTCTCTTGCATAATCATGTAAGTATTGTTTTATATTTTTGTCCAAATCAGCTTTTGAATGACATTCTCTACATAAGTAATATATTAACTTCCATATGATACTTTTTTGTCTATTTCGTCCTCCAAAAGCTTCATGCTTATCTAATTTTATTTTTTTCTTACATATAAAGCATTTGCCTTCATCTTTCTGCAATATACTCGTTCTATTTTTTTCTAGTTTTGCCAATTTACTACTTTTCTTTTTTATTCGGCCACCTTCGGCCTTCTTTTTGTCATTTCGGCCACTCTCTTTTGGAACAGGATTAAAACTTTGGCTTAAATCAGTTACTATCATTTCTTATCCCAACTCTCTAATAATGAGTTAATTTCTTTTGGGCTTTTTGTTTCTATATCTAACTGCTTACATTCCTGTACTAATAATTCAATTAATTTGGTCATTTCTGCCGTGTTATAAACACTTGACCCATAATATGTAATTACATTTGTAAAACCGCTCTAATTTGCTTTTCGTTGTTTCTGTTATCCAGCCAATTCCATTTTTACTCCAAGCTTGTCTAAATCTTTCAACTGCTTCATTTTTAACTGGTATCACTTCATAACTTCCAATGTTTCTTATTAGATCTCTGTATATTTCTTCTTTCGGTATACGCAATTTATCTTGTAATTTTCCTAAAAGAACCCAACAATATGCATTACTGTCTAAGCTTCTTTTATGTTTATATTCTTTTAATTCAAATTCTTTATCTTTCGCTTGTTCTAATAAATAAGTTATTATTTTATTACTTGTTCCTACCATTGTGGAAATACCCCCTTCTTTAAGCATTCTGTTAGTATTTCTAGCTTAGGTAAATATTCATTTTTTATAAAATTCTCATCATATTCTACTTGCAAAAATTTAATTCTTTCATTATCTATTTCATTGAAAAAATTCTTATAGTCATTTTCTTTTAATTCATAAGCAACTATGTATAAGTTGTGTATATTACTTGCATACATTTCAACTTGTGCTTGTCTCCAATATTGTTTTGATACTTTAAATTCTTTTCCAGTTTTATATGTTTTTACTTCATAAATACAAGTATCTGTATTTCCGTCTAAATTAACTCTTAATCTGTCAATTATTATCTGTTTATCTTTTTCAAGTCCTTCTACTTTTAATGCGTCTAAGATTTTGTGCTCATAGTTTGTTCCAGTTTGCATTGCCTCTGTTTTTAATTCATTCTTGTATAATCCTAGTTTTTCAAGCCACCATTTTTCAAATGTTTTTGTTTTCCAATTCCCAACCACCATACTTGTATCAGAAGCTCCAATATAATAGCTTCTATCTTGACTTTGTATCAATGTTAGATAAATCTCTTTCAAAATTGCTTAAAGTATCAAAATAACTAAATAATGCTTTTACTTCATCTTCTGTTTTATGAAGTCTTTCTGCTATTTCCTTTACTGTTAATCCTTCTTTTAGTTTTTGTGTATAGATCTGTTGACATCTTTCTTTGATTTTGAAAATATTATGTTTTGATAAATCATCTTCCCAGTTATCTTTTTCACTTTTTAACTCATCTTTTAGCCATAAATCGAATCCAAGTCCAGTTCTAATTGCTACACCTTTTACAAATAATCTCGTTTGACAATTCCACAATCTTTGTTGTGTCATTGAATTATCTTTGACTGGATTAGAACCATTTGTAACTGGTCCTCTTTGTATAAATTCAAAATCATCAATTACTATTTTTACTGCTGTTTCATAAACTCTATTTGTATTTCCTTTACTGTCTGTGAAAACTTGTTCTGTCATGAATAAACTACTCTCTGTATATTCGTTTACAACTGGTTCAAAATATACCTTTTCTGCTCCGTTTTCATGTAATAAATCAACTACTTTTGCCCAATTTAAATAATCTGCTTTATCCCTTTGCTCAACCCAAGGGCTGACATCTATTTTTCTTAATTCTTCATAACTTTTTAACATTGTTCTCTCTCCCTTTCTTTTAACCATTCATCATCTAACTCGCACTCTTCATTTATTAATGCGAATATGTCTCCGTCATCGTCCATTTTTCTCTCCCTCTTGATTTCTATTTAATTTTTTGCTATAATTAAATAGAATCATATGTTTATATAAGTATTTGATTTGAGTTATTTTTGCGGAGTGGTATTTGTAAAAATAACTCTTTTTATTTTGTCAACTGTTTCGTAATACATTTCATGTGTTTTATCTGCTCTTTTTAAGATATTTTCAATTTCGTTTAGCTTTCTAAAATGAGTTACTGCTCTTAGTTCTGCATTTTCCCATCCTTCTCTTAATTGTTTCTTTGTTTCCATTCTTCTCACTTCCTTCCCTAAATATTTTTTAATATGTATATAATGCTAATTGCTAGCAATACATAAACTAAATTCATTATTGCATTCATTGTTACTATTTTTGATAATGTTTCTGCTATTGTAAACATTACAAATATAAATGCTAATGTTATGATCCAAAATATTAATCCTCTAATTAAATTTTTCATTTGTTTTCCTCCTAATTAAATTTTCTAATTTGATATATATTTGAACTTTGCCTTTTGACAAAGTTACTTTCTTCTAAAGCCTTTTTTCTTTTTTGTTGATAATAATTATCGTAGTCCTCAGCAAATACAAATATTTGCCTTCCTCGTGTTTCATGAGGTAATTCACTTGCTATTTCATAAGCTTTATCTTTTCCACAACCTTCTAATTTTTTTATTTGTTGTACTGTGTAATATCTTGACTTTATCTCTTCCATTTCCTCATCTCCTCTCTTCTTTGTACCTTGTCGCATTTATTTTTGCACAATATTTTGTGCTTTATCTTCAAAAAAAATAGTTGCTACCTTTTCGTTTAATGCTCTTGCAATTTTAATCATTGTGTCATATGTAACATTAGTATTTGAGCCTGTTTCCAAAGATGATATTGTATTTCTTGACACATCTGCTTTTCCAGAAAGTTCCTCTTGTGTAAGCCCTGCTAGTTCTCTATAATGTTTAACTTTATTTTTCAAATTTTACACCTCCTTGTTTGCACAATATTTTGTGCTTTGTGTATATTATATACTTTTATTTTTCTTTGTCAAGTATTTTGTGCAAATTTTTTAAAATTTTTTTAATTCTATTGATTTTTTGCACATTCTATTGTACAATATAGCTGAAAGGTGATATATATGTATATAGGTGAAATTATAAAAAATTATAGATCAAAAAATAAATTATCTCAAAGAGCCTTCGCAGCAAGGACTTCTTTAAGTCCATCTTATATAAATACTCTTGAGAAAATTTATAATCCCAAAACTGGTAAGCCATATTCTGTAACAACAGATGTTGCAATGGAACTTTCTAAGGCAATGTTTATAAATATAGAAGATTTGCTAAATATGTTAGATAAAACACAAGAGTTTATAGTAAACAACAATAATAAGCTTGACAATTTTGGTAATCCCGTTGTTCCTATACCTATTTTAGGCACAGTTAAAGCAGGATATGACTATCTGGCACAAGAGAATTGGATAGGAACTATTGATGTAGAAACTTCTTTAGTTGGAAATGGCAAAGATTTTTTTGCATTAAAGGTACATGGTAACTCAATGTCCCCTGTTCTTATAGAAGATGATATAGTTATAATAAAGAAACAAAATGATTTTGAAAACGGAGATATAGTTGTTGCAATTATAAATGGAGATGAGGCTACAATAAAAAAAGGTAAAAAGAGTGATAGTAGTATTTTATTACAACCACTTAACCCTAGCTATGAGCCATTAATCTTTACTTATGATGAAATGAAAACTATACCTGTTGAAATTATTGGTATAGTAAAACAATTAAAAAGGGAGTTTTAGGTATAACATCTATCTAAATAAAGAAAAGAAAATGATAAGGATGATAAATAAATGAAAGAAAATGAACTAAAAAATAATAAAGCAACTCAAATAATTAATGAAGAAGATGAACAATATCTTTATGCAGAAACACATAAAAAGAACTCTATCAATAAATTAGATTCTCTTTTATCATATTATATAGATCAGGAAGATTATAAAAAAGTTCACTTACTATCTTTTTGGTTTGAAGATTTTGCAATGTACAATTTAAGCGAAAAAACTTTTGAACCCAAACTTTTAAAAAAATATAAAAGAGGAAGCATTATTAAAGCAAATTTAGGATTTAATATTGGAAATGAAGAAGGCGGACTACATTATTGTATAGTTCTTGATAAAAACAATGCTATTTCATCTGGAACTCTTACGGTTGTTCCTCTAACATCTGTAAAAGAAAATAAGAAGTACAATGAACTTGCTACTGTAAATTTAGGCAATGAGATATATTTAAATTTAACCAAAATCTGTGATACTATGACTGCAAATTTATCTGAAAAATATAAAGATATATGGAAATTACCCACAGAAAAAGTTGAGCAATTCAATAATGATTTTAAATATATAAAAAAGGTAGAAAAAGAAATTTCCAAGATGAAAAAAGGTAGTATTGCATTAGTCTCACAAATCACAACAATTAGCAAACAAAGAATTTATGACCCAAAAACAAATTCAGATGTTTTATCCAAACTTAAAGTTTCAGGTAATACATTGGATTTAATTGACAACAAACTAAAAGAACTTTTCTTAAAATAATAAGAATAATATTTGACATTGAGCATACAATATAGTATAATAAAGTTAGTTATAACTCAGCAGTATAGTATTATTTCTTTCAGAAATAATATTGATACCTGCATTATAGAAGACTTTATAAAGTAGCTCATTGCAGCTACTTTTATTTTTTATAAAAAGTACAAAATTGATACTTTTGAAATTAAATCAAACAAATAAAAAAGAGAAATATGCTACACATCGCGACAAGGTACATATTTCTCACACATAAAAATTCCTTGAAACAAGGTCTCTTTATGCTACTTATTATAGCATATCAATAAACCTTTTTTCAAGAGATTTAGTAAAAATTTAGAAAGAAGGTATTTTATTATGAAAGTTAGTATTAGAACAAATAAATTAAAAAAAGGAAATAGTTACACTGTTTTTGTGGATTATGGTATTGTCAATGGAAGCAGAAAAAGAGAACCCCTTGAAACATTTTCTAAGAAATCTGATGCTACAAACTATAAAGCTAAAGTTCAGACAGAAATAAACAATAATACATTTATAAATATTCCAAACATTACTTTTTCTGAAGCAATTGACGAATGGATGGAAAATTATGTTGCAAATAATTGTGAACCCAATACAGAATTTGGCTACAAATTAATTAATAGGAAATATTTAAAACCTTGTCTAGGTCATATTCCTTTTAAAATCATTAGTAGTTCAAAAGGAATTGACATTATTAATGATTACTATAAATATTTAAGATATGATTTATCTGGTGAATTTGAGACCACAAAAGATGGAAAGAAAAAACACAAAAAAAACTTATCTTATTCTACTGTAGAACATCACAAAGCACAAATATCAGGAATCTTTACTTATTTTATGAACAATAAAAAAATACCACGCAATATATGTTTAAATACTGTTATTCCTAAAACAGACGAAGAAAAAATGAAAGATGTTGTAATAGATAATATTGAAGATCTTGAAGATGAAGAATTATATGAAGATGAAAAATTTATCACTCCTGAGCAAGCTATACAAGTTTTGAACTTATTTATGAATACACCAATGATGCTCCCTGTCTGTCTAGCGACATTTATGTCGTTAAGAAGAAGTGAAATTGCAGGAATATTAAAAAATAAAGTTGATACTCAAAATATGAAACTTACTATAAATGCTTCTCGTGTACGATGCGGAAACAAAACAATATATAAGAAAAGAAATAAAACAAAAACTTCTACACGAAATTTATATATTCCCAAAATAATGTTAAAGATATTAGAAGAAGATGAGAAAAGACAACAAAAAAATAGAGAAATATTTGGAGATAAATATATAGAGTCAAAGTTTTTATGTGTTATGGACAATGGAAGTCCTGTCAGGGTTGATTATATGACAGTAAAATTTAAACAAGTTTTTGATAAATTTATAACAGAACAAACAGAAAAAGCAATTAAAAATGGGACAGAATTTAATTTTCCTTATGTTACATTGCATAAGCTAAGACATTTGAATATAAGTGCCTTATTAGCAAACGGTGCATATCTTACAGATGTTAGAGATAGTGCTGGACATTCTGATATTGAAACAACTATGCATTATACTCATAATTACACCGAAGGAAAAAAAGAAATTGCCAACAAGATAGACGAAATATATTCCCCTCTTTTAAATTTTAAGATAAGCTAAGTGCTTATCTTTTTCTATTTTATTCTATAATGTACTTGTACTTTGGACAAGTTTTGGACAAGTAAGCCTGTTTTTAATAAAAATGCAAGACCTTCAATCTCTTGAAAGTCTTGCAATCACTGGCTGGGGCACTGTGATTCGAACACAGGAATGTCGGAGTCAGAGTCCGATGCCTTACCGCTTGGCGATGCCCCAATATATTACTGCAAATTATATTATCACATAGAATAAAAATTTGCAACACAATGCTGCAAATTTCTATTAATTTATAAAATATTAGTTAGGTAGGCTGTATAAAAATTTATTCTAGTATTCATACTCTGAAATTTCTTTCTCGTATTTCTTATAATCTGAAATATATTTTTCAATTATTTGATAAAATCTTTTTCCATGAGATTTATATTTCAAGTGGCAAAATTCATGTGCCACAACATATTCTATTGTTTCTCTTTTATACTTCATCAATTCTGGATTTATAGTAATTTTGCCATCTTCACATTTAGCTATTTTTCCATTCATTAGTTTTACTTCATAATCTTCTGGAGCAAATCCTAACATCTTTCTTGTCTTCTCCATTATGTCCTCTATTTCATTTTCTGCAATTTGCTCGTACATCTTTTCAATTGACATTTTTAAAACTTGTTCATTTCCTATTTTTTTATATTTAATTGGTAATACTATTTGTATTTTATAATTTTCTTTTAAATTTAATTCTGGAGTTTTTATTTTTTCATAATCAACTTGTACATCATAGTTCTTTCCAAATATTTTTACTGATTGCATATTTGAAAGATCTTCTTCATATTCTTGCATTTTGCTTAATATCCAATTTTTCTTTTCTTGTACTATTTGTTGAATTCTGTTTGATGTAAAATACCATGGTGCATTTACCACTACTTCACCATTTTGAACTGTTATATACATATTTGTGTTTACTGCCTTATTAACTGTATATGTTATTACATTACTTTTTCTTCCAAATATACTCATCATTTTTCCTCCTCTTCTTTTTTCGAATTATTGTTCGCTTTTGTTGTTCTTATTTTATATCCTATTTTTAATTTTGTCAATAGTTTTTCGAACATTTTTTTGCGTTTTTTAAAAATTTTTGTTACAATTCACAACAGTATTATATAATATTTTATAAAATTAATAATATATTGTTTTGAAATACAGCGTAAGCGACCAAACACCAAGGTATAAAAAAATATATTATTAATTTTTTAGAATCTATATCATTCAGCTGTGAATTGCAACAAATTTTTCATATACTATTTACAGCTTGTAAAACATATATTTAATTGAGGTGTACTATGAAAAAAAATCATTTTTATATATTAAAATTAAAGCAACTTATTTTACCATTTCTATTAATCATATTTACTATATGTTTAGTAATATTTTCTAACACTAATCTGTATGCAGCAAAAAGTGGATTGCTACTATGGGCCAATTCTATAGTTCCTACTTTATTCCCTTTCTTTGTTGCTACAGAATTACTAAGTCATACAAATTTCACATATTATTTAGGAAAAGTCTTAAACAGATTTATGAAACCTGTTTTCAACATTAGAGGTGAAGGTAGTTTTGCTCTTATTATGGGCATTATTAGTGGATATCCAACAGGTGCTAAAATCGCTGCAAATTTCCGCTTAAATAACATTTGCTCAAAAGAAGAATGTGAACGTCTTTTAAGTTTTACCAATAACTCTGGTCCTTTATTTATTCTAGGAACTGTAGGAATTTCAATGTTTGGTAATTCTACAATTGGGATTTTACTATTAATCAGCCATTTATTATCAGCAATTACTGTAGGTATTATTTTTAGATTTTGGAAATCTAACATCCAACAATCATCTATCACTAGTACTTCTTATAAAACTTCTAATGCTAATATCTCTCTGTCAAATTTAGGTGGAGTAATTGGAAATAGTATTACAAATTCTATTAATACAATTCTGTTAATCGGTGGATTTGTAGTTTTATTTTCTGTTATAATCTCTATCTTACAAAATAGTCAGATTTTAAATGTTATTACTAATTTGTTTACACCTATATTTAACTTTTTACATATTCCTGAAAAATTCACAACTGGTTTCATCTCTGGATTTTTAGAACTAACAAATGGACTTAATATTATTTGTAATATTACAGAAAAACATCTATCTTATAACATTATTTTAGCTTCTTTTCTTCTAGGCCTAGGTGGCCTATCTGTTTTACTTCAAGTTTGGAGCACTATTGCAAAAACAGATTTGTCAATAAGACCATACATATTAGGTAAACTCTTACATGCTTGCATTTCTGCTTTGTATACTTTCCTACTTATAAAAAGCTTTTTTATTTTCAATTTTGATTTGTAAAGTTGTCAAAAAGGCATGTCCCTTTTGACAACTAGCTATAAATTCTAGCAGTTATATTTTGTGCCGTATTTTCCATAACAATTTTTATAGTTTTTCCTGTATTATTTTTAAATTTAAAATCATAACTACCATAAGCAACAGCAGCATCTTTACCATCTTGAATATATGGTACATGATTACTATGTTGATGTCTTTCAACAACTTCTAATCCTGGTACTTTTAAAACTGCATTATATAAAGTTGTACTTACCTGACAATTCCCACCTCCAAGACCTTTCTCTTTTTTTCCATCTACATATATATCCGCTTCTTGATATCCCTTAGCAGTTGTTGCTTTCCCTACTGTATTGCAAAAAGAAAACGTTTCTCCCGGTTTAACTTTTTTAGAATTTAATGCATTGCATGTTATTGATATATTATTTTGCCTTTCAGGTTCTTTAGTATAAATTTTAGTTGAAAAGTTTGCTATTTCTTTTTCTTGTTTTGTTGTATCTGAACTATTTGATGTATTAGTATTTGTTACCCCTGTGTTGTTTGTATTACTGTTTGTTTCGCTAGAAGATTCATTTTTATTATCATTGCTAACATTATTATTTGATATATTAACATTTTGATTTGTACTACTTCTTTCTGCCTGATAATTAGATTCATTATTATTTTTTTCACTAGTCTTTTTAGCATCAGAGATCTTCCATATCCAAAATCCTCCACCAATTGCTAATGCTATTATAATAATTATTACCACTGTCTTTTTCATAATATAATCATCCTTTCTCACTTTTAAATTATTTTGTCCCAAAATCCTAAATATTATTGACAAATTAATAACAAATATAGTATAATTATTTGTGTATAAATTTTTAAAGGAGATTATTATGTTAGCTAAGTATTGGAAAAAAATAGGTGTATTTATTTTAATAGTTGCTTGTATATTTAATGTAATGACTAAATTAATAAACAAATTGTCATTAAAAAGCGAACTTGAAACTTCAGCAACATATGTAAATCAAGAAAAAAATAAAAATTTAGACGAAGATAACAAAAATAATTAATATACTTATATTTGGAAAGAGGTGAATTCACATGAAAGAAGGATTACATCCAACATATAACCAAACAACAATTACATGCGCATGTGGTAATGTATTAGAAGTTGGTTCAACAAAAAAAGATTTAAAAGTAGACGTTTGCTCTAAATGTCATCCATATTGGACAGGTAACTTAAGACTTGATACAAAAGGTGGTAGAGCTGCTAGATTTAAAGAAAAATATGGTCTTGCATAAAAAAATGGCTTTCGAACGAAGCCACTTTTTTTATTGTCTATTAAAAATATTTAACTAAAAAGTCACTTAACAGCACATTATGTACTGAAGTGACTCTTTTTTTTATTTTTCTAATAAAATTATTTTATAACTATAATCGTGATACTTTGTAAAGAAATCTTTTTCAGAAACTTTTTTATATCCAGTTCCTTCAAAAACTTCATCTGTAACTGAATTATATGCATTATCAACAAACCAAATTCTATTTGAACAGTTTTCAATAAAATCTTTTGTTACTGCAACTTCATAATTAGGTCCAAAAGCTTTATATGCCTCTTCTACTCCCCAATTATCTTCATTATAAAAATATACTTGATTATCTGCAAACTGTACAGCTACAACTGAGCCACCTCCAAAATCTGCATATACTATTGTATCTCCTTCTTGTACATTTTCATTAAGATATTTAATTGGTTCTTGATCTGAATAATCATAATTATCTTTCATCATAATTATATTGTTATATACTCCCAATATCGCTATTACTGAAAGTATTGAAATTATTTCAATCTTGTTTTGTTCTTTTCCTAATATAAAGCTTATTGCAAATATGTATAATCCTGTTACTACAAATAAATATCTATAATATAATATTGATGTTTTCATTACTACTGTAATAATTATAGCTGCAACTATTACTGCGAAATATACTATTACAGACCACTTAAATGCATTTAAATTTTCTTTTGCTTTTGCATATTTATATGTTTTATAAATCATATATGCATACAACTCTAATGCAAGTACTGTTGGTACCAATAAACCTGTATAATCTGATGTTTTTACATATCCTGCTAGTTGTGAACTTAACAATTCCATTGGTGTTTTTGGAAATGAAAATCCAATCCAAAATCCTCCAGAAACATTACTTAACTGTGTAGCAAAGTTTACTAACCAAGGTAGATATGCTAATCCTTGTAAAACTCCAAATGATACTATAAATATTATACCTTTTTTTCTTTTCTTTACTATTAAGTAAATTAACAAAAATACATTTATCAATCCTGCTGCCATTAATCCATAATAATGTAAATATATACTTGCTAAACTTGATAATCCAAATATTATCCAATTTTTTGTATTATCATCTTTTGTAAGTCTATATGCATAAATTGCAAGAATCGTTACTGCTAATATTGCCCAAGAATACATTCTTATTTCTATTGCATATTGAGCCATCTCTGGTAAAAATGCCGATAAAAATGAAAATATAAATCCTGTTTTTTCTCCAAAATCTTTTCTTATATGAGTATATCCTAAAACAATCATTAGAGCTATTGGAATAACAGAAAATATTCTATATGCCATTATTGAACCACCAGTTATTAAATATACAATTCTTAGCATCCAATAATATAAAATCGGATGTACATCATGACCACCAATTGACCATATTTCGCCAAATGTATGTCGCGCTAATCCAACTGAATAACTCTCATCAAACCATAAATTGCTATGAAACGCTCCAAGTGATACAAATATTATACCTATTGCAATTATTGCTATATGCCACTGTTTCAAAGTAATTGCCTTCAATTTTTCTTTGACTTTCTCCATTTTTTCGTTCCTCCTACGAATATTTTAACAAAACTATTCTACTAAAAAACGCAAAAAATAGCAAGTTTTTCTTGCTATTTTATTCTTAATATTATTCATCTCCAAACACTTCTCCATCAGACTCTACATAGCTTGCTTTTTGAATATTCTCTTCCACTTTTTCTTCTTGTTTTTTAACTTCTGGGCTTTTTTGCTTTTCAGAACATCTATTACGCATCTCGCTTATAATCTTTTTAGTTCTCGCCTCTTTTTCTTGTATTGTTTTATTAAACATCTCATTTATTTTTTGCATCAAATCTGGAACATAATCTAAAATTCTATCTAAACAAGAATCATGATCAACAGGCATCAATTTAACACTGCCTTCTTGTACTACTAAAAATGCAACAGGATTTATTGAAACACCTGCTCCAGCACCACCTCCAAATGGTAATTTGTACTGAATCTCCTCATCTTTATCCTTCTTATTATATTCCTTTAAAGTTTCTCCTCTAAATTCACTTCCCCCTGCGGCAAAACCAAAACTAACTTTAGAAATTGGAATAATAGTTATCCCTACTTGAGTTTCTATTGGTTCACCTATAATTGTATTTACATCTACCATATTTTGAATACTGCTCATAGCTGTAATCATAAGATTTTCTATTGGATGTTCATTCATACTATATCCTCCACATCTTTTTTCAATTTTGCACATTTAAGAACCGGTCCCAAATGTGCAAAATGTTCAAAAATTAATTTATATATATATTGCATCAAATATATCGAAAATATACCCTCTAATTTAATTTTTATAAAATCTTTATTTGAATATATTGGTATTATTTCATATTTAGGTCTTTTGATAATTATTCCTAACATGCTAGATATTATTCCAGTAAGAATTGCTGTTATTGCTGCATCTTGAGTTCCTATTTGCATATTTAAATCTATCATCTTTATATCTATATCTATGTTTTTAAACATTTCTACATAATTTATAACTACATCTTTTCCTTTTAATATTTTTATATCAATATCTGTATTTTTTATTTTAAATTTTGGTGGTTTCATATTTTTTACATCTTTTTTGAATAGTTTGATTTTGCCGAACAATACCAAATACACATATATCTTACTTTCTTTATTAATTTTATCACCTTTATTCTCTTCTGTATTTATTATTAAGTTTTGTACTTCTATCCCAACTCTACTCGTATGTACCGCTATAGCTAAAATGACTATAAATACTAAAACAAAAAGAAAAAACAATATTTCCACCTCTTTCTGGTTTAATATTATTTTTTCCTTTTATTTCTTTTTTAATCTTTTTTTATTTTATTTTTTTCCACTTCTATATCTCCAAATAGTTCTTCTTGTTCTGTTACAACCTTACTTCTTCTTGACATTTCTAGTAGTCCTGAAAAAGCTGTAACTACTTCTTTCTTATCATGTTTTTTTAATGAAAATAATTTATTAAATGAAAATTTTTTGAATTTAATTAAAGCTCTATACATCTGTTTTACTGTATCTCCAACTGAATAAGTTTCTGTTATTGCTATTTTTTCAATATTAGATGCATTCTCATTGATTTTTTCTGTATTTTTTTGTAGTATATTTTTATAAATTTCTGGAATTATTTTATTATCATATTCTTTTTCTATTTTTTGCTTTGGTAATTCAATTTCTTCTGCTGATTTATAAAATCTTTTTGAATATTGTAAAAAATTTTCTTTTAACTTTTTAGTTATTTCTTTATATTGCTTATATTCAATTATTCTTCTTATTAGCTCTTCTTCTGTAATCTCTTCTTCCTCTTCTTGAACTTTTGGCAATAAATGTTTTGATTTTAAATATAACAATGTTGATGACATTACTAAAAATTCACTTGTTATCTCTAAATTCATTTGCTCCATTTGCCTTATATATTCTATGTATTGATCTGTGATTTCACTTAAATTGATGTCATATATATCCATTTTATTTTTATCTATTAAGTGACATAATAAATCTAGTGGTCCTTCAAAATTTTCTAGTTTTATAGCATATTTATTTGTTTCGAGTGTTAATATATTTTGCATTTAAATTTTGTATCCCTTTCTATATAAATATTGTCTGATTTCTTCTTCAGATGAGTTTGACTTTTTTTTCTTGATTTTTTCTATACATCTTTCTTCATATTCATTTAGTTCTTCATAATTTTTTTCTATATATTGCTCTATTAATTTTCTATCAAGTCCTTTTGCCATTAATTTATATTTAATTTCTTTTATTGATAATGTTTTTAAGTTCATATATTCCCTTACTTGTCTTTCTATAAAATCATAGTCATCTAAATACTTTGCTTCTTTTAAATATTCGATGATTTCTTCTAACATTTCATCTTCTATTTGTCCTTTAAATTTTTTTCTTACTTCTTGTTCTGTTCTTTTTTTATATGTTATATATTTAAATACTTTTGTTTTTTGTTTATCAAATTCTTTTAATTTCTCAAAATCTAAAGAACTTTCTAAATTTTCTATAATTTTCATTTTTAGTATTCCTTTCTTGTGTATTTTATATTATTTTCCAATTTTTTGCAAGATTTTTCAAGTATATTTTGCTCTAAACCAATAATACTATAAATAGGTTTTATTTTGTTGTTTTTTCAAAACAAGACCATAAAATATTTTTCGAATCAATTTTAAGGAGGTCAATATGAAAAAGAAATCGCTTTTTATAGTTGGTTTGTTGATTGCTGTTATTTTTATGTTTGCTACTACTTTTAGTTTTGCAACAGATGATCATGGTGCTATGAATGGTGTTAATGATGCTGTTAATGGTGTTCGTAATACTATAGGCGGTGCAGAAAATGCCGTTGAGGGTGCTGTTAAAGATGTTACTGATACTACTAAAAACGCAACAGATAATACTACAAACATGGGAATAAATCGTAATAATACTCAATCTACTAATTATACCGCTAACAGAACTGCTACTACTGGTACTGCTACTAATGCTAATGTAGGTACATTTTTAGGTATGTCTTCTACTATGTGGACTTGGCTTATTTTAGCTGTTGCTGTTGTGGCTATTATTGCTTTAGTTTGGTATTATTCTAATCAACTAACTAGAACTAGAAATTATGATGATAATGATCAATAATAAGTCATAACTTGTAAAATTTATATCTTTAGAAATTAATAATATGTTGTTTTTTATACCTTGCTGTCGCAATCTTCACATATCAAAATAAATAATATGTAGATTGCTCCATTTCGCACTCGCACATGCTCGTTTAATCGCTTACGCGGTATTTCAAAACAACATATTATTAATTTTCAATAGCTTATATTTAAAGTATTTCGTATAAAACTTCAACAAAAACCATAAATATTTATTTTTAATTTAGCTTTTATTACGCAGTTTTGTGTGTTATAATAATTACTATAGTTAATAGTAACGGAGGTTATGTATGAATTCAAATATAAAATTGATTGCTAAAAATCCAGTAGCATATCATAATTTTAATATAGAAGATAAATATGAAGCTGGAATTGTTTTGGCTGGTACTGAAATAAAGTCTATTCGTAATGGTAGAGTTAATTTAAAAGATAGTTATGCTGGCTTTAAAGATGGCGAATGTTACATATATTCTATGCATATTAGTCCTTATGAACATGGAAATATTTTTAATAAAGATCCTTTGCGTGATAGAAAATTACTTTTGAATAAAAGAGAACTTAATAAGCTTTTTATAAAAGTTAAACAAGATGGATATAGTTTAGTTCCAATTAGCTTATATTTTAAAGGTAGTTTTGTTAAACTAGAATTAGGTGTAGGAAAAGGTAAAAAATTATATGATAAACGTCAAGATATTGCTAAAAAAGATGCTGAACGTAGAATGCAAAAAGCTTTAAGAGCTAATGAAAAAAGTAATTTTTAAGAGTTGACACTATATGCTTTTAACATATAGTGTCAGCTCTTTTATTGATTATGCTTTATTTGCAGAACCAAATACATCTTTCATTTTATGTGCTACTGTTTGTTTTACTAATTCTCTTGCTGGTGTTAAATATTTTCTTGGATCAAAAGCACTTGGATTTTCAACAAATACTTTTCTTATTCCTGCTGTCATTGCTAATCTTAAATCTGTATCTACATTTATTTTTGAAACTCCAGATACACTTGCTTCATGTAATATTTCATCTGGTACTCCTTTTGCTCCTGGAATATTTCCTCCATATTCGTTACACATATTTACTAACTCTGGTATTACTGTTGATGCACCATGTAATACTATTGGAGTATTTGGTATTCTTTCTTTTATTTGTTTTAATATATCAAATCTTAATTTTGCTTCTCCTTTAAACTTGTATGCACCATGACTTGTTCCAATAGCTATTGCTAATGAATCAACTCCTGTTCTTCTAACAAATTCTTCAGCTTGTTCTGGATCTGTATACATTGCATCTGAAGCAGATACATTAACATCATCTTCTATTCCTGCTAATTTTCCTAATTCTGCTTCAACTACTACACCATGTGCATGTGCATAGTCTACTACTTCTTTTGTTAATCTAATATTTTCTTCAAAGTCATATTTTGAACCATCAAACATTACTGATGTAAATCCATTGTCTACACACATTTTACATGTTTCAAAATCTGGTCCATGATCTAGATGTATTGCTATTGGTATTTCTGGATGCTCTTCTACTGCTGCTTCTACCATTTTCATCAAGTAATTTATTTTTGCATATTTTATTGCACTTGATGATGCTTGTAATATTACTGGTGATTTTTGCTCTGCTGCCGCATCAACTATCCCTTGTATTATTTCCATATTATTTACATTGAATGCTCCTATTGCATATCCCTCTTTCATTGATTTTTCAAACATTTCCTTAGTTGTTACTAATGACATATTTATCACTCTTCCTTTCTTTGCCTTAATTTTATTTCTATTTATTTTTTTTGTCAATATAAAAGCTTAAAAAAGTGGCAATTTTCAGCCACTTTTAGATTATTCACTATATTTATAACTTCCACACATAGATTCATCAGGTTCACATGTATCACAGTCATCTGTTGGTACTACTTGAATTGATTGTAATGTACATCTTTTTGTATTTCCATCTTGATATATACAGCTTTCTACTGTACAATTTATTTTTTGATTTTCTTCCACAATATATCATCCTTTCAAAATATATTTATGACAAAGTCATCTAGCTTATTATTTCCATAATTATATTTTTTATGCTATTGTATAATTTTCACTTTTTTTCGTATACTAATAAGTATAATATTGAAAGGATAATGTTATGTCTGCAAAAGTTATTTTATTTAGTTCTAAAACTGGTGAAATTAATAATTTTTTAAATAAATTTTATGCTTCCACACAGAATATTGCTACAGATACTCTGTCTTGGGAAGAACATTTTCCAAATCCTGTAGATGTTTCAGAAATAGTTGCTGCTTTTTCTGATAACCATACTAACTTTAATCTTGATATGTGGATTTCATTTGATAAAGATGTCTTTATTAAAATTTCTCCTCTAAATGCAAATTTGGTAATAAAATATATTTTTGAAAGATATCCTTATTGATTTATGCTATTTTATTTCTTAATTCATTAGCATATTGAAGTGTTACATCATTGATTTCTCCTGATGATATACGTGCTATTTCGCATAAAACTTCTTGCTCATTTAGTAATCTTACATTTGTACATGTTCTGTCATTTTCTACTTTTTTACTTATAAAATAATTATAATCTGCCATTGCTGCAATTGGGGCTAAATGTGAAATACATAAAACTTGATGATTTTGGGAAATACTTCTCATTTTATTTGCTACTGATTTTGCTGCTTTTCCGCTTATTCCAGTATCAATTTCATCAAATATCATAACTGGCATATTATCAACTTCTGCTAATACTTTTTTTATTGCTAACATTATTCTTGACATTTCTCCACCTGATGCAATTTTAGTTAGTTCACTTTCATTTTCTCCAACATTAGTTTTTATAAATATTCCTACTTGATCTTTTCCATCTTCAAAAAACTCATCTGTTTTATATTCTACTTTTACATTGATTTTTGCATTCTTCATTTCTAAGTCTACTAATTCTTTGTTTATTCTATTATTCAATTCTTCTGCATTTTCTTTTCTTATTAAACTAATTTTTTCTGCTATCTTTGTCATTTCTTTTTCTATTTGTTTTTGTTCTTGTTTTAGTTTATTATTATATTCATCTACATTTTCAATTTTCTTTATTTCTTCATCAATTTCTTCTGCATATTTTAATATTTCTTCTATATTGTTTCCATATTTTCTTTTTAAATTATCTATTACATCTAATCTAGTTTCTACTTCTTCTCTTTCTTGTTCATCAAATTCTATATCTTCTAAATATCCATTTACATCTGAAGAGATTTCTTGTATTTCATAATATATATTTTTTAAACTTGATACTGTTTCTTCATATTTTTTATCAATAGTTTCAATTTTTTCTAATGCTCTAATTGCATTTCCTATTAAGTCTATTGTATTTTCTCCTATTGCCATTTCTGCTTCTGATAAATTTTTAGCAATTTTTTCAGAATTTTTGATTAACTTACTTTTCTCTTCTAACTCAATCTCTTCTTCACTTTTCAATCTTGCTTCTTGTATTTCTTCTAATTGATATCTTAGTAAATCTAGTTTTCTCTGTTTTTCTTTTTCATCTCCATAATTATTTTTTAGTTCTTTTTTTATGTCATTATATCTTTGATATTTTTCTTTATATTCACTTTTTAGTTTAAATACTTCTTCCCCTGAAAAATTGTCTAAATATTTTATATGTGTTTTGCTATCAAATAATTTTTGATTATCATTTTGTCCATGTATTTCTATATAATTGCTCATAAAGTTTTTTAATTCAGCTACAGTTACTAATCTTCCATTTATTTTACACATATTTCTTCCATTATTATAAATTTCTCTTGTTACTATAATATTACCGTCTACTGAATTTACATCATTTGGTGCATACATACATAATTCTACAAATGAATGATTTCCACCTTTTCTTATCATTTCTTTTGAAAATCTTCCACCACTTATTATGCTTATTGAATCTATTATTAATGTTTTTCCTGCTCCAGTTTCTCCTGTTAACACATTCATCCCTTTATTTAAGTCTATTTCTAAATCATCTATTATTCCTATGTTTTTTATGTGTAAATTTGTTATCATAATAACCTTCTCCATTTCTTTACAAGTTTTTTCAAAACTTTGTTCGTTTATTATTATAATAATCATTTTTGATTTTGTCAACAGTTTTTTCGAAATTTTTTTCGGTTTTTAAAAAAATATTGCAGTTCATATTTTATCCTAAAATCTATTTAGAAATTAATAATATATTGTTTTTGAAATACCGCGTAAGCGATTAAATGAGCAAAGCGAATGCGATATGGAGCAATCTACATTCAAATATTTTAATATGCAGATTGCGACACCAAGGTATAAAAAAACAGTATAACCATAATAGCTATACTGTTTGGCAATTAAGCATTTTCTTCTACTGGATAAACACTTACTTGTTTTTTATCTCTACCTTTTCTTTCAAATTTAACTACACCATCTACTAATGCAAATAATGTATCATCACTACCTTTACCAACATTAGTTCCTGGATGTACTTTAGTTCCTCTTTGTCTAATTAGGATATTTCCAGCTAGAACAAATTGACCGTCAGCTCTTTTGACACCAAGTCTTTTAGATTCACTGTCTCTACCGTTCTTAATACTACCTTGACCTTTTTTATGTGCCATTCTTCTCACTCCTTTCGGCTTTACATTTATTTATTTTTCTCAATTAAAATCTTTTTAATTATTTTGTTTCAGCTTTTTCTGCTTTTTCAGTTTTTGTAGCTGTTGCTTTTTTAGCTGCTGTTTTTATTCCTGTGATTTCAACTTTTGTGTATGGTTGTCTGTGTCCTTGTTTCTTTCTTTCATTTTTCTTAGCTTTCATTTTGAATACAATGATTTTTTTAGCTTTTCCATGAGAAACAACTTTTCCTTCAACCTTTACACCTTTAACATAAGGATTTCCTACTTGTACTTTTCCCTCTTCTGATACTAAGATTACTTTATCAAATGCAACTTTTTTTCCTTCTTCTGCATCTAATTTTTCGAAAAATACTACATCTCCTTCTGCTACTTTGTATTGTTTTCCACAACTTTCAATTACTGCGTACATTTAAAATGCACCTCCCTTATTCGTATACTCGCTAATCCTTAAAAAAGGCAGTTATCTATAGGCTCTGAGCCTTCTTCTAACATTTGATAGCCTTGACTAAGCGGATTACAGTTATTAATTTTAACATATTTACCAATACTTGTCAAGGTTTTTGTCAAAAAAACAAGGCTCTCGCCTTGCTTTTATTGTTCTTTTATTGAATTATAAAAATTAGCTGTAGTAGCACTAACATATGGAATTACATATATATATGCTATTCCAAAAGTTATTGCTGATAACATATACCACCAGAAGAAAGATAATTGCAATACAAATAAATCAAATTTATGTCCATCCATTATCTCTTTGCTTTTTGACAATGCTTCATTTGCAGTAAGTTCTGAATTATCTGCTAATATATATGGAGCCATAGAATATGAGTATGATTTTATAATTCCAGGTATTACAAATAATAATGACCATAAAAATGTAAAAAATTGTGTTATTATCATTAACCATATAGCTTTTCCTGTAATATTAAATCCACTAAAAGTATCTCCTACTGAAATTTCTTCATTTTTAGTAAGTTTTAAATATATCATACATAAAGAAATCTCAAATGCTGGTGTAATAATTAATGCTCCTATTGGACCTATTACAGGTATAAATGCACAAGCTGCTCCAATTGCACATATTATTAATGTAATAACAAACAAAACACCTATTTTTCCTTTTATTTGTTCTTTTGCTGCAGATTTTAGTTCAATTCTTGTCATATTTAATTCCTCCCCTTTTATTTTATACTTAAATTTTATTTCTTTTTTTCTTTTCTGTCAATCCTTTTTTCAATTATATCAATTTTTCTAATTCTTTAATTTTATCTCTAATTTCAGCAGCTTTTTCAAATTCCATTCTACTAGCATATTCAAGCATTTCGTCTGTTAATTTACTTATAGTCTCTTTTATATCTTCTTCTTTTTCTAATTTGTATTCTACTCCAATATTTTCAGTTTGAATTGCTCTAATTGAATCTCTAACTGATTTTTTTATTGTTTTGGGTACAATATTATGTTCTTTATTATATGCCTCTTGAATTCCTCGTCTTCTGTTTGTTTCCTTTATAGCTTTTTCCATTGAATCTGTAAGTTCATCTGCATACATTATTACTGTTCCATCTGTATTCCTTGCAGCACGCCCTATTGTTTGTATTAATGAACGTTCTGAACGTAAAAATCCTTCTTTATCTGCATCAAGTATTGCCACTAACGAAACCTCTGGAATATCCAATCCTTCTCTTAATAGGTTGATTCCTACTAAAACATCAAATTCTCCTAAACGCAATTTTCGAATAATTTCCATTCTTTCTAATGCTTTAGTCTCTGAATGTATATAGTTTACTTTGATGTCTAAGCTTTTTAAATATTCTGTTAAGTCTTCTGCCATTTTTTTAGTTAATGTAGTTACTAGAACTCTTTCTTTTCTTTCAACTCTAATTCTAATTTGTTCTAATAAATCATCTATTTGATTTGCAACTGGTTTTACTTCTATTTTAGGATCAAGTAATCCTGTTGGTCTTATGATTTGTTCAACAACATTATCTTTAGCATGTTCTTTTTCATAATCTGCTGGTGTTGCACTTACAAATACCACTTGATTTATTCTTTCTTCAAATTCATTAAACATAAGTGGCCTATTGTCAAATGCTGATGGAAGTCTAAATCCATATTTTACAAGTGATTCTTTACGCGCTCTGTCCCCATTGTACATTGCTCTTACTTGAGGAATTGTTGCATGTGATTCATCTATTAATAGTAAAAAGTCTTTTGGAAAATAATCAAATAATGTAAATGGTGGACTGCCAGCTTCTCTACCACTAATATGTCTTGAGTAATTTTCTATTCCTTGGCAAAATCCAGTTTCTTTCATCATTTCTATATCAAAATTTGTTCTCTCTTGAATACGTTGTGCTTCTATTAATTTGTCTTTGCTTTTAAAATATGCAACTCTTTCATCTAACTCTTGTTCTATTGTTTTTATAGCTCTCTCCATCTTCTCTTTAGATGTTACATAGTGTGAATTTGGGAATACCATTACATGTTCTCTTAATCCTATTGCTTTTCCTGTTAATGGATTTATTTCGCTTATTTTTTCTATTTCATCTCCCCAGAATTCCACTCTTATTGCAGATTCACCTTTATCTGATGGATATATTTCTACGATATCTCCTTTTGCTCTAAATGTTCCTCTTTTAAAGTCTATCTCATTTCTAGAATATTGCATATTTACTAGTTTTTTGAGCATTTTATCTCTTTCTACATGCATTCCTGGGCGTAATGATACTATCATGTTTTCATAGTCTATTGGGTCTCCTAATCCATATATACATGATACTGATGCTACTATTATTACATCTCTTGTTTCAAATAATGATGCTGTTGCAGAATGTCTTAGTTTGTCTATCTCATCATTTATTGATGCATCTTTTTCTATATATGTGTCTGATTGAGCTATATAACTTTCTGGTTGATAATAGTCATAGTATGACACAAAGTATTCAACATGGTTTTCTGGGAAAAACTCTTTGAATTCGGAATATAGTTGTCCTGCTAGTGTCTTATTATGTGCTAATACCAATGTTGGTTTCTGTGTTTTTTCTATTATATTTGCCATTGTGAATGTTTTTCCAGAACCTGTAACACCTAGAAGCGTCTGGTATTTTTCGCCTCTTTCTATTCCTTTTACTAGACAATCTATTGCCTTAGGTTGATCTCCTGTTGGCTTGTATTCTGAGTGTAATTTAAACATATTTCCTCCCTTTTAATTTTTTTCATTTAATTCAAAATTTTTCTTTTCTTCTTCAACCGCTTCAATTAATTCATCTTCAGTAGGTAAGTGTAATTTGTATTCTGATGCAAAAATGCTTTCATTGTTTTCTGGTAAAGTATATTTTACTACTGTTTCATTTTTATCTGTACACAGTAAGATTCCTATACTAGGATTTTCATCTTCTTTTCTCTCTTCTCTATCATAATAATTCACATACATTTGCATTTGTCCAATATCTTGATGTGTAACTTTTCCTATTTTCAAGTCTATTATTACAAAACATTTTGCTAACCTATTATAAAAAACCAAATCTGGGTAAAAATGGTCTTCTTCTAAAGTTAATCTAACCTGGCTCCCCACAAACATAAATCCTTTTCCTAGCTCTAATAAAAATTCTTTTAAATGTTCTAATATATTTTTTTCCAAATCACTTTCTAAGTATTCAGCATTTTCCTTTATATCTAAGAATTCTAAAACAAATGGGTCTTTTACTAAATCTTTTCCTGTTTTTATAACCTGTCCTTTTTCTGCTAATTCTAATACTTTTTCTTTATCTTTAGATAGAATCAACCTCTCATACAGCAATGAATTTTTCTGCCTTTGTAACTCCCTAACACTCCATCTTGAATTTACTGTTTCTTTTAAATAAAAGTTTCTTTTATTTTCTTCTTTGATTTTTATTAATTCTAAATAATGCGACCAACTTAAATTTCCGAGACAGTGTTTCGGAATTTTGAAAAATATTATAAAATTTTCTCATTTTCTCAAGATTATCTACAGAAAATCCTTTTCCAAATTCATTTGTTAATTTTTTCGATAGCTTTTCCAAAACAGCATCTCCATATGTTGCTCTTTCATTCCACTGTTGTATTTCCATTATGATTTTTCCAATATTCCAGTATAAATTTAACATTTCCGTATTTACAACACTATAAACTCTAGCCCTACTGTTATTTATTAACCCTTTTATTTCCTCAAATATTGGATTTATATTTTCATCACCTATAGACATTCCTTTTTTCATACAATGCACCTCTTTTTATTTTCTACATTATATCATACAGTACATTTGTTTGCAATATTTATATAAAAAAACGCCTATTTTACATAGGTGCTTTCTATAACATGCTACTAAACAGAACCGGTCCTGAATGTACCAAAAAGGTACCGCGGAGAACCGGTCCCAACGGTACCTTTTTTTATTATTCATAATCTACAACATCAATCCATTTTTCCAAAAATTCTTTATTTTCAGCTCCGCCTTTTTTTAGTTGAACTGCTGCAACTATTGGTATCCATCTTTGGATTCCTCTTCTTTCAAGCCCACTTTTTTCTGTAAATAAGTCTAAATATTTTTCTGCTAATTCTGTTTGTCCATTTAAAGAAAATAGTAAAAATGTTTTTGCAACATCTGCTGATGCATTACCTTGTGTAGCATGTGCCCAATCAATAATGCTGTATTCTCCATTCGCATTTATTATTACATTACTTGGGTTAAAATCTCCATGGCATAATTTGTCATGATTTTTTGTTCCTTCTAATCTTTGTAATAATTCATATCTTGTTGTATCATCAATATCTGCTTCTGCTAGTTTTCTTCTATATTTATCTTTTAATCTATTTAATGTTGGTACTCTTTTTGACATTATTTCTAATTGAATATTTACAAATAAATTCAAATATTCTTCTTGTCTTTCTGGATGTTCTCTCATTAGTACATCTAATGGTGTTCCTTCTATAAATTCTGTAACTAATGCCCATCTATTTTCTATTTTTGTAACTTCTAATAATCTTGACATATTTAAGTCTGTTTTTTCTTCTACTCTTGCTTGTATTAGTGCTTCATTTAATATCGCTGCTTTTGAATAGTTTTCTACAAATAGTTTTATTGTTTTATTTCCATCTCTATATACTGTTTTTGTTTTTCTTTCTGCAATTGGTTCATTTAAATTATATTCCATTTCTAATCACCTCTCTAATTTCCATAATATGTTTTTAAATAAATATCTTTTAATTCACTAATTAATGGATATCTTGGATTTGCTCCTGTACATTGATCATCAAATGCCTTTTCTGACATTTCATCTAATGTAGCTAAAAAGTCTTGTTCTTCAATTCCGTAATCTTTGATTGTTTTCTTTATTCCAATTCTTTCTTTTAATTCATCTATTTTTGTTATTAGATTTTCCATTTTTTCGTAATCATTTGCTCCACCTATATTTAAAGCTTCTGCAATCTCTGCATATCTTCTTAATGTATGTGGATGGTCATATTGTGGAAATGTTCCCATTTTATTTGGAATCTCTGCACTATTAAATCTCATTACTTCATCAAGTACTAATGCAACTGTAATTCCGTGTGGTAAGTGATGATATGCTCCTAGTTTATGTCCCATTGAATGACATATTCCTAAAAATGCATTCGCAAAGGCCATACCTGCCATTGTTGCAGCATTTGCCATTTTTTCTCTTGCTTCTGGGTCATTTGCTCCGTTTTCATATGCTCTTGGTAAATATTCAAAAATTGTTTTTATTGCTTCTATTGCTAGTCCATCTGTAAATTCTGTTGCCATCATAGATGCATATGCTTCTATTGCATGAACTAATGCGTCTGCACCTGATGCTGATGTTAATCCTTTTGGTGCATTCATCATTAAGTTTGCATCTACAATTGCCATTTTAGGTAATAGTTCATAATCTGCTAATGGATATTTTTGTCCTGTTGTTTCATCTGTAATAACAGCAAATGGTGTTACTTCTGAACCTGTTCCTGCTGATGTTGGAACAGCTATAAAGTATGCTTTTTCTCCCATTTTAGGGAATGTGTATACTCTTTTTCTGATATCCATAAATCTCATTGCCATATCTAAGAAATCGATATCTGGATGTTCGTACATTACCCACATAATTTTTGCAGCATCCATTGCTGATCCTCCACCAACTGCTATTATACAATCTGGTTTAAAGGCATCTATTAATTTTGCTCCTTCTTTTGCACATGCAAGTGTTGGATCTGGTGCAACATCAAAGAATGTCTCATGTACTATTCCCATTTCGTCTAATTTATCTGTTACTACTTTTGTGTATCCATTTTCATAAAGAAATGTATCTGTTACTATAAATACTCTCTTTTTACCCATTACATTTTTTAGCTCTTCTAAAGCTACTGGTAAACAACCTCTTTTTAAATATACCTTTTCAGGTGCTCTAAACCAAAGCATATTTTCTCTCCTTTCGGCTACTGTTTTTATATTTATCAAATGTTTTACTCCTACATTTTCTGATACAGAGTTTCCTCCCCATGAACCACATCCAAGTGTTAGTGATGGTGCTAATTTAAAGTTGTATATGTCACCAATTCCACCTTGTGATGATGGCGTATTTATTAATACTCTACATGTTTTCATTGTATTATAAAATTTTTCTATTTTCTCTTTTTCAGTAACTGTGTTGATATATAATGAAGATGTATGTCCTAATCCTCCATCTTCTATTAATCTATATGCTTTGCTTAATGCATCATCAAAACTTGATGCTTTGTACATTGCTAATACAGGTGATAGTTTTTCATGTGCAAATTCTTCTGATAATTCTACACTTTCTACTTCACCTACTAATATTTTTATATTTTCGTCTACATCTATTCCTGCTAGTTTTGCTATTGTGTGTGCTGATTGTCCAACTATTTTAGCATTTAGTGCTCCATTTATTATTATTGTTTTTCTTACTTTTTCTGTTTGTTCTGCATTTAGCAAGTAGCATCCTCTTTTCATAAATTCATTTCTTACTTGATCATAAATTTTGTCACTTACTATTACAGATTGTTCTGATGCACATATCATTCCATTATCAAATGTTTTTGAATGTATTATTGAGTTTACTGCTAGTACTACATTTGCAGTTTCATCTATTACTGCTGGTGTATTTCCTGCACCTACTCCTAATGCTGGTTTTCCACTTGAATATGCTGATTTTACCATTCCTGGTCCACCTGTTGCTAATATTATATCTGCTGATTGCATTAACAAATTTGTTAACTCTAATGATGGTACATCTATCCACGCAATTATTCCCTCTGGTGCTCCTGCTTTTACAGCTGCTTCTAATACTATTTTTGCAGCTTCTATTGTTGATTTTTTTGCTCTTGGATGTGGACTTATTATTATTCCATTTCTTGTTTTTAATGCTAACAATGTTTTAAATATTGCTGTTGATGTTGGGTTTGTTGTTGGTATTACTGCAGCAATTACTCCTATTGGTTCTGCTATTTTTGTAATTCCATAGTTTTCATCTTTTTCTATTACTCCACATGTTTTTACATCTTTGTATTTATTGTATACATATTCTGCTGCATAGTGGTTTTTTATTACTTTATCTTCTACTACTCCCATCCCAGTTTCTTCTACTGCCATTTTTGCTAGTGGTATTCTGTTTTGGTTTGCAGCTATTGCTGCTGATTGAAATATTTTATCTACTTGTTCTTGTGTATATTTAGCGAATTCTTGTTGCGCTTTTCTTACTTTTTCTATTGTTTTTTGTAAGGCTTCGTTATCCATCTTTGACCTCATCCTTTCTTTAGATTCTTTTAAATCTTTCGTTCTTTTTCATCATAACAAAAAACTAATAGTTTTGCAACTATTAGTTTTGATTTTTCTTACTTTTATTTTGACAATTTGTTACATTTTATAATTAATCTTTGGTATATTTTTCACTTGCTCCTGTTGATAATAGTATACTTGTATTTGTGTCTTTTTTACCTCTTGCTTCACTTATCCATTCAATTCCATTTGATGCATATTTTGAATTTTTATTTGTTATTTCCCATAAATTATTTTTATAATTTCCCCAACTTGTACTATCTTTTCTTAAATCATCTTGTGTTGTTCCTTTTGTTTCTAAATATTTCATTATTAAATCCCACTGTACTCCAAACATTAAACTACTGGTATATTCTCCTGTTTTCATATTACTTGCCAATGTTTGTGCTTAACTACATGTTACGTAATTATATGGATATGCATTTTGTTTTATTACTGGTGTTTCTGTTGGTTGTGTATCTGCTGAGCCAGATAGCTTTGGTGAGTCTTCTATTCCAGTTTCATATTTTCCAACATAAAACCCTCCATTTTGATATATACTTTTTAACATTTTTTTCTTTAGTTCATAGTATTGATTACTTGTTAGTCCTGTCGCTTCGTCTGAATAATACTCATCTTTACCACTTGTTCCAGCCCTATAATCTTTTGTATATTCATGTAAATCGCTTTCTATTGCTGTATGTTCTTCATCTGTAAAGTTTTTTATTTTTAGACCTGCTGTTGAATATATTTCTTTTGTTCTAGGTACTTCTACCCACACATATTGGTTCCCTGTACTATCCTGTATTGTATATCCATTTGATAGACTTGTTCCTTCAACTCTTGAAAATCCTTCTGGTAAAAATGGATTTGTTGTTTTACTTGTTACTGTTATTGCATCCCCATCTGTTTCTTCACCAGGTTGCTTTGGTTCTGCATCTATATTTACTCCAATCGTTGTTGACAAATTTTCTTTTGTCTCATCTATTGGTGTTTTTAATAGTTTAACTTTTACTGTCATTATTGTTTCTTCTTGGGCTTTTAATGTTGTTTTGTCAAGGATGCATTGCACTTCAAAATATTCTTCATTTGAGCTTGTTGCATCTGCAGTCAAGTCTGCTGACAAGTCTTCACTTTTATTTTTTACTGTATATGTTGCAACTGCTGTTTCGCCTTTTGCACTTAGACCTTATACTTCCATTGTTCCTTGTGTTTTATCGTTAGAATCTATTGTTGCTGTTGTTGTTCCATCTCCACTTGTTTGTGGTTCTCCTATCATCTCTACCACAAAATTTTCTTGCTCTGCTTTTGATTTTGCTGTTCCATTTATATTTAAATCTACATTTGTTATTGCTGCATATCCTATTGATACTAATATAATTGCCAGCAATACTATTCCACCTACTAATTTATTATTTGCTTTTCCCATCTTTATTTTTCTCCTTGTTCTTTAACATAATTTTGT
The DNA here is from genome assembly GCA_934149155.1 of uncultured Clostridia bacterium. GTDB lineage: Bacteria > Bacillota > Clostridia > TANB77 > CAG-508 > CAG-269. The sequence continues at coordinate 53,929 of CAKPDZ010000002.1, forward strand.
TTTGTATAAAACTTTCTTTTGTTTTTATTAGATTATTTGTTTTTTCCTCAAGTTATATACTTAAAGACGTAATAACTTGATTTCATTATAGCAATAAAAAGCGTTTATATCAACATTTTCTTCGAT
>CAKPDZ010000003.1 GCA_934149155.1 uncultured Clostridia bacterium
ATATTAAATATAGAATATGATACTAAAGATATAAAAGAACAAAAAATGTATAATAAAAAACTAACTCAAACAAGCGAAGATGGAAAAAAAGAATTAGTAACTGTATCAGGATATATGCCAGTAGATACAAAATTGGAAGTAACACAGGCAGATATTTCGAATATACAAGATGAAGTTATGACAAATTATCCTAATAATGATATTTTAGAAAATTACAATATAAAATTAACCTCTGAAGAGAACGAATATAATCCAAATGAATATGAGCAAAGATTAAATATTTCAATATTAATTGATGGAAAAAAGAAAAATACAATATTAGAAATAGAAGAAAATAAAGTTCAAGAAATACCCAATGTTATATTTGAAGAAAATGTAGCTAGATTTGAGGTAGAAAACTTAAAAACATATTTAGTATTACAACAAAATAGAAAAACAGAAATATTATCAGATGATAATACAAATGAACAAGTGATAGCAGATGATAGTGTATTAGAAGATAAAAATGATATTGCGACAATTGCTGTAGGAGGAGAAGAAACAAAATTAAAAATAGATGATTATGAAAAAGATAAGAATTATTATTTTGGTTTAAACTATACAGAAAATAATTCAAAAGAAAATACAGGAAACTATACAGAAAATAATTTAAAAGATGTAACAATAAATTATTATGGATATGATTATAATTTAACAGAATTAAAAAGACCAGAAAAATATGATGTTTCTTTAAATGCAACAGCACAAAAAACAACAAAAGGAAATATTACAACAACACAAGAAGGGTGGGGTTGGAATAAAACGACATATTACAATAGAATAGATACAATAACTATTACAGTTAGAGGATTAAATGATTTAAGACAACAATATCCAGGATTTAAGGTAGAGTCTACATGGAATTTTGAAGCAGAAATTCCTAATAATAATTTTTCTAAATATTATTATCAAGAAGGAACAAATAATGCTAATAATGGAGTAAGTGTAAATTTAGAAAATGACATTATAACAGTAAATGGTAGTGATTCTTCTAATTTATTATCAAATGAAGATACATGCACATTTACATTCAAAATTGCATTTCGTTCTACAAATAGAAATTCTGTAAATAATACAGATTATACAACATTAACAACAAGATCATTTAAAACAACTATACAAATTGGAGATGATTATACACCATATGGAACAATATCTGATACAGAACAACAAATGATAATATCTTATAGAAAATGTATTCCAGTAGACAATAATGGTAACATTTCAATCGAATTGATAGATAATCCATTTGCAAATAGAGCTTTAGAAAGAGGATTTAATGGATGGAAAACAAACGACAATCGTTATGCAAATAGTATAAATACAAATTCTAATACATTTGTACAAACATTAAAAACCAATATAAATAATATAAAAGATAATTCAGGAAAATATGTTATAAATTTATATGTTGACTGGGTAGAGGCTAATGTTTTATTTGTAAGTTCATATGGAAGTAGTTCTAATTCAGGAAGAACACCAAGTAGTCCAATAAGCAATGAATGGACAAATATAAATAATAAAATAAATTCTAATATAAAAACATGCACAAAAGCATCAAACAGAGAAGTAAATATTATAGTTTTAATGCAAGGAACATTAGATATAAATGGATTAACAGAACCTAGTACACCATATACATTAACAAGTTTGTATGATGGAAAAAATTATGGAAGTACAAATACGTATTTAAGTGCTGGAAGTTCTAATGCAATAATAGATAGTGATTTACAACTAGATTATATATATATATATTCAAATGTATCATATTTGTCATCAAGAACAAGTACAGATGGAACAAGTAGTGTAGCACCATGTATATATGGTAATATGTATAATTTAAGGATAGGAAGGGGAATAAAATCTACAAATTCAAGTAATTGTTCATTAGCTCAAATTCAAGGAGGATATTATAACCATAATAGTTCAGAATATAAACTAGTAGTAGAATCAGGAATATATCATACTATACAATTATATAGAGCTGGAGGAGGAACTGGAGCTAATACAAGTACAACAGCAAATGGAACAATGGTCATAGGAAATGATATAGACAGAAGAGACAATAATAATGAGAATTTAAAGTTTTATAATAGAATATCTTCAAGAACTAATACATCAACTAATAATCCATATACAAGAAATAATGCTGATGCAATAGCAATTAATATGAATATAAAAAGTGGAACAATAGGAGTAGACTACTTTAATAGTGCATCAACAAGTGATTCAAGTGAAAGAAATTATGCAGGAGTATATATTGGTGGACATGGACAAACTGGATATGATAAATCTGATAGATATTTGCTTATAGAAGGTGGAAATATTGCTAATGTAATAGGAGGACTTAATGTTGGCAGTGATGATATGTATAAAACGTATATGTATATTAAGGATGGTAACATTATAAATATTACAGGGGGAGCAGGATATACACATACATATGGTGATAGAATAATACAAGTGACAGGAGGGTGTATAAAATACAGTATAAGTGGAGGTTCAAATGGAGTTGCTGCTAGTTCTACAAGCAATAATGGACAATTAACAGGAAATTCATTAATATATGTTGGAGGTGATGCACATATTGGAGCATCATATACGACAGATACAATTGGAAATAAGCAAATAACAGAAACAGATACTAATTTAGTATTATATGGTGTTAATGCAGGCAGTGTATGTGGTGGTGCAAATGGAAATGAAAATTATGCAGGACAAACTGATAGCTCATATATAATAATAGATAAAAATGCAACAATTCATAATAATGTTTTTGGTGGTGGAAATTATGGAATAATAGGATCATCACAACGGAGGTGTTACAGGAAAACCAATTCTTACATTTAGCAATGAATCATCTAACTTTCAAACAGGAAAAGAATATATAATTTCTTCAAATGCAAAAGGTGGAGACTCATTATCATCAAATGGCTCAAATGTAACTAATACAATAGTTTCGAGTGCAATAGAACCAACGAATTCAACAAAATGGATTTTTGAAAGTGCAGGAAATAATAAATATTATATAAAAAGTCTAGAAACAAATAGATATATATATATAAATAATGGCTCTGGATATGGAAATGTAACTGCAGATGTAACATTATCAACAAGTAATAAAACGGCATTTTCAGTTAGTGGAACAAATTCAATGCAAATAAGTTGTCAAATTAGTTATAGGAATTTTTGGGGAGGAACTCAAACAACAACAGTTTATATTGCTTGTGATAATTCTGGAAATTGGACGGCATCAAATAATTATTATAATGATGTTTCTACTACACTTTATTTGTTAACATACAAATTGCTTCCTAAGGATGATGGAAATGATGAGAATGATATAGATACTGTTGTAAATATTAAGGTGTTAGGAGGAATAATAAATAATAATATATACGGAGGTGCTAACCAAAATAATATTTATGGAACAGTAAAATTTGATATGAAAAAAGGTAATATTAATGGAGTTGTTTATGGAGGTTCTAACATAAAAGGGACAATTTTCGGATCAACACTAATTAATATATCTGGTGGGCAATTAGGAATTAAATCAGAACAAAGTCAAAATGACTATACAAATACAGATACATTATTTGGTGGTGGACTTGGTTCTGAAACAAATGTAAATGGAAGAACATTAATAAATATTCAAGATACAGATGATAACCTTAATATATATGGGAATGTGTACGGAGGAAGTTCTCTTGGAAAAATGAAAGATAATGTTAAAATAAATATTAAGGATTTACCAACAATATCAAATACAATATCTATAATAGGATATGTATTTGGAGGAGGAAAAGGAGACTCTGCGATACCAGCTACAGTTGAAAAAAATGTAAATATAAATATTGATGGAAGCAATTTAGACAAGTGTAGTATATTTGGAGGAAGTAATATAAATGGAACAATAAGTGGTAGTATTGAATTAAAGATTGGAGAAAATAACAATTCTATAGTTCAAAATATATATGGTGGAGGAAATCAAGCAAATATTGCAACAGAAACTCAAAATGTTAAAGTATATATATTAGCAAATTCAAATATAAAAAATGCATTTAATGGTGGAAAATCAGCTGATTTAATATCTTCTGGAGAAAATGATACAACAAGAGAAATCTATTTACAAGGAGGAACAGTAGAAAACATATATGGAGGTTCAGATTCATCAGGAACGGTAACTGTAAGCAATGTATATGTAGAAGCAGGTACAGTTACTAATGTATATGGAGGAAACAACCAGGGAGGAACTACACAAATATCAAGAGTTTTTATTAAAGGTGGTACTGTAACAAATGCTTATGGTGGTGGTGATAAAGCCGAAACAACTACATCTAATATAACGACTTCAGAAGGAACAATAGAGAACATATATGGAGGAGGAAATCAAGCAGGGGTTACAACAACAAATGTAGTCACAAATGGAGGAAACATAGGAAAAATATTTGGAGGATCTAATAGAAGTGGAAATGTAGAAAAAAGCAATGTAACAACAAATGCAAGTACAACAGAAAATTCTACAAGTCCTGTAAAAATGCAGGTGCAAGCAACTGCAACCAAAACAGAAAGCTGGGAGAGTACAACATATCCAACAAAAGCAACATTAAAGATTACATTTTCAAATAATACATCTAAGGAGATTTCAAAATGGAATGCATTTATATATGCACCAGATTCAAAATTAAAAGATAATTATACAAGTTCAGATATAGAAGAAGACAATGGAACATATAAATTGACAGAAAAAAATAGATATTATGGAACAAATCCAATACCAGCAAATGGTACACTTACAATAGAGTTTACAGTATTGTCAAATCAAGATGTGACTGCATTTGCAGTAGGATATGGTATGAATGGTACAAATTCAGATGGAGAAACAGTAAGTAGTAGCAATGCAGTTATACAAACTGTATATGGTGGAAATAACCAAGGAGGAACTACTCAAAATACTAATGTAATAATAAATGGTGGAGGAGTTCAAGATGTTTATGGTGGAGGAAACCAAGCTGTATCAGGTAAAACTAATGTTAATATAAATGGAAATGTAAAAAAGAGAGTATTTGGAGGAGGAAACCAAGCAGGAGTTAACACAAATACTAATGTTACTATAAATGAATCAACTGTAGGAGACAATGTTTATGGTGGAGGAAATGAAGGAACAGTAGCAGAAAATACATATGTAAAAGTAAAAAATGCAACTTTAAGCAATAGTTTATATGCAGGCGGAAATGGTTCATCTGCAACAGTATATGGAAACACTAATTTAATAATGGAAGGAACAAACAATGTTACTAATAGTGTGTTTGGAGGAGGAAATCAAGCAGAAACAGGAACAGAAACAAATAATAATTCTATAAGTACAGTAAATATTGTTGGAGGAATTATTGGAAAAAATGTTTATGGAGGTGCAAATACATCAGTAGTATATGGAAAAACACAAACTAATATAGGATATGACACTGTAGGAGATGAAAGCTTAGAAAAAGGAGATATTAAAATTAATGGAACCGTATTTGGCGGAGGAGAAGCAAATGAATCCGGTAGTGAAGTGTACGATTTTGACTTTATAAGTGTAACTAAACAAATAGATATACAAATAGATGCAAATGGTCATAATAATTTTGATATATTAGGAAGTATATTTGGATCTGGTAATGCATCAAGTACAAGTGGAAAAAGCTATATTACAATTAAAAATTATGGGACATCAGATAAGCCTAAAAGTAATGTTTCTTTACAAAGAACAGATTGTGCAACAATAATAAATTCAGCACTTTCATTATCTGGAACAACAGATAGAACAAATGAATATTCAGCAGTATTTTTTTCAATAAGTAGGGTAAGTCAAGTAAAATTAAAAAATAATTCAACACTATTTTTATGTAATGGTGCAAACTTATTAAAAGAACTTGACAGTTTGGTTGATATAAACGGAAAAGAAGAAAAAGGAACTGTTACAATAGATGAAAATTCAGGTGAAGTAACAAGAAATGTTAATAATAGAATTTATATGATGGAAGGAAAAAACTTAAATGTTGCATTAAACGAAAAGGCAACTATATATGGTAAAGTACAAGGAATGTTCTTTTTTGGATTATTTACAAATAGAAATAATCCAGCAACAAGCACAGGGTTATATCATAATAGTTATAATAATGGAGATACGATTACAAATGCTGGAACATTTGTATCAAACTCTTATGTTATGGCAGAACATTTAACAAATCCAGAACATGACATAAAAGTAGATGGATTTTATACAAATAATAATAATGAAAATATTATAAAAACAGATTATATACAACCAACACCTGATGCAGATGTATATTATATGTGGGTAGCAGGAGAAAAAATGGATGTAAAAGTATTTAATATAGAAATGGTTGCATCTAAATATGCAACATTAGGAACATATGATTTATCATTAACAGAATTCTCAGAACCTAATATTAAATTTTCTATAGCAGGATTTTCATCAGGATTAGCAAATGATATTACATTAGTGCCATCAGACCAAATTGAATCAGTAGAACCAGATGAACAAAAAGCAAATAATCAATTTGGGTTAGCAATGAAAACAGGAAATATAGGTTGGCAGACAAAAGGAGAAACAGAATTTTTAACAGAAAATGGAGGAACCTACATAGGAACAACTAATTACAATTCTGATAATACTAATTTTACACCAAGGTTAAATTTTTATTTTTATCATTCTCAAAATCTTACAAAAAAACAAGCATTAGGAGATGTTAAAATAAGATTACAAGTAATGAAACCAGAAGATGATTTAAATTATATAATTTCTTATATAGATATAAATGTAACATTGTCAACAGTATTATTCCAAGATGAATTTTATGAAGCTGCAATGACACCAGGTCAGGAATTTGGATTATTTACAACAACAGATACAACAATAACAAATCATAGTACTTTATCTGCATATTACTCATTAGTATTACAAAAATTTTCAGAAAAAGACTATTATGATGAATATAAGGACTATAAAAGAGTATTAGTATCAAGGAATGCAGATAATCTCCCATATGTATTTCCTGAAAATACAAAAATAACAATGTTAGATATGGCTACAGATAAATATTATTATTATATTGTAACTGCTAAAGATGTAGAAAATAAAAAATATATTTATAATCTATCAGATTTTATATCGATGGGAAGTAAGGATGATAAATTTAAAGAAAATGAAATGTTTGAAAAATATCACAAAAAAGAGGAAGATTTGATTTATGAAAATTTTATATTTCATGTAAATTTAGAAGATAGTAATATAACAAATAATATAATTGATAATTCTTTACTTATGGAATTAAGAGATACAAATAATCAAACAATTATAGGAGTACTAGGAATTCAAAGAGAAAATATGTTATATAATGTTTTTTGTGATAAAGATGCCACAATAAAAGTAAATGGAAGTTTATTACCACAAACAATTTATTTAGGAAGTTCTATAAGACTTAATGTTAATACTGAATTTACTCAAGAGTTGATGGGCTCAAAAACAATATATGATACACAATATTTTGATAATAAATTAGGTATAAAAATAAGTATATATGATAGTAATGGAAATAGGTTAAATAATGACAGTTTACTTGGTGTAAATTTTGAACTGGATGGAAAAACATATTATCCTAGAGTAGATGGTACAACTAGAATAAATATAGCTGACAAAGTAACTGATGTATTGGCAAAAATACAAATAAATACAGAAAATAATACAACATGGGCAACAGGAGATTATAAAATCAGAATTGAATCCTTTGGGTCTTCTGATGGAATTTATTATGGACTTACAGCATCAGATATGGTAGAATTAGACATTAGAGTAATTAATCAATCTTTTGGATTAAAAGTAATAACACCGAATGATGAAAAAATAGTTAATAAAGATAGTGGACAAACAATTGATGGAAATAATTCAATAGCAACGACTATAGAATATTCTTCAGCATTAAGCAATCCTAATATTGCAGTATCACTATATAGAAGAGATTATCAAGAAGAATTTTCACAAAAATATAATTTAGTCGATTTAAAAGATTATATAATAACAGAATTAAAACCAACAAAAAGAGAGAAAGAATATATTGTAACATCAAAACCAGCAGAAAAAGTAACACATTTCTTGTTATTAAATCAAAATTTAGTTACAGGAACATATAAAATTGTATATAAATTATATGATGGAGATGTTTACATTGGAGAAGTCTACGAATATATGATTATAAAATGATATGTGTATTATTGGAGGATAATAATAAAAATGAAATATGATGTAGAGTCAATAAACAAAAGGAAAGAAAAAGAAAAGAAAATTAAAATGATTATAGGAATTATTGCAATAATAATGATATATAATATTATTTTAATTGTTGTGTCATCAATAAATGGAAAAGATTATAGTGTATTTGGATACAAAGCATATATTATAGATACTAATAGTATGGCTCCTACAATAAATATTGGAGATATTGTAATTGTAAAAAAAGTAGAAAAGGAAAAATTAAAACAAAGTGATGTAATAACTTTTTCACAAGAGGGGGAAGTTATTACACACCGAATTATAAAGGTGGAAGCAGATTTTAAATATGTAACAAAAGGAGACAATAACAATACAGAAGATACAAAAAAAGTAAAGTATGAAGATATATTAGGAGAAGAAATTTTAATAATACCATATTTAGGAAAAGCAATACAAATAATAGATAATAAAATAATATTTTTAATTATATGTTTAACAATTTTAATATGTGCGTTTATAAATATACAAAAAAATGAAAAGCTAGAAAATAGGAGAGAAAAAAAGAAAATTGAAGAAAAAAAGAAAAACTAAATTTATGATTTTATTAATATCTTTTTTTATAGGAATATGTATGCTATATAATATTATATTTAATATAAATACAGCAATTTCATCAAAAAAATATTTTGAATTATTTGGAATAAGTTTGTTAAAAATGGATAATGAACTTATGGAAGGTGATATTAGTAAAAATGCCTTAATTATTACTAAAGAAGTAGATGAGGAAAATTTGACTAATGGAGATATAATAGCATATGAAGTTCATGGACAAATAAAAATAAATAAAATTTACAATAGTACAGATGAAGGATATAAAACAAAATATAATCAAGCATATTATATTGATATAGAAACAATAAAATATAATCAAATTATAGGAAAAATTTTTATTAACATTCCGGTTTTAGGAAGTATAATAGAAATTTTACAAAGTAAAATAGTAAGTGGGATTGTAATTATTATATTAGTTTTACTATATAGTTATGATAGATATAAATCTGATAAAAATTTAGAAAGAAAAAGAAAAAAATTAATAGTAAAAAAGAAGAGAGGAAAAAAAGTTTTTTGCCAAAGATATTCAAAAAAACATACTGTAACACTTAATGAGAATACATATGATTATGAATTATTTACTCAAGAAAAACTTTATAATATTCCTGTTTTAAATAATGGATTAAAAACTGGTACTTATACTTTATTAACTAATATTTTTCATAATGTTTCACTTATTGATATCATAGAAAATGAAACATAAAGATACTTTTTCATATCTTTATGTTTCATAAGAAATTATTATATCATTGGATTATTTTCCGAAACTTCTTGACACTAATATTTGTTCACAAACATTTTGTATAATAAATTTGAATTTTAATAACTTGAAAAAAGTTAACAACTGTGATATATTACTCAAAAGAATTGAAAATGTTTTAAGAATAAGGAATGAGAAAAATATGAGTAAAATAGTACATATAGGAATGGATGTAGGTTCAACAACAGTAAAAATAGCAGTAATGGATGAAAATTTTAAAAAAATATATACATCATATGAAAGACATTATTCAGATACAAAAAATACTGTATGTAAAGTACTAGAAGAATTAGTAGAAAAATATAAAGATAAAGAATTTACAATAGCATTAACAGGTTCAGGAGCAATGAGTACAGCAAGATTTTTAGATGTACCATTTATCCAAGAAGTAGTAGCATGCAAAAGAGCAGTAGAAAGATATATACCACAAACAGATGTAGTAATAGAACTTGGTGGAGAAGATGCTAAAATAATATATTTTGGAAAATCAATAGAACAACGTATGAATGGAACATGTGCAGGTGGAACAGGTGCATTTTTAGACCAAATGGCATCATTATTAAACACAGATACAGCAGGTTTAAATGAATTAGCAAAAGGATATCAAACAATATATCCAATAGCTTCAAGATGTGGTGTATTTGCTAAAACTGATGTACAACCATTATTGAATGAAGGTGCAGCAAAAGAAGATATAGCTGTGTCTATTTTGCAAGCAGTTGTAAATCAAACAATATCAGGTTTAGCATGTGGAAGACCAATTAGAGGAAATGTAGCATTTTTAGGTGGACCACTTACATATTTACCAGAGTTAAGAAAAAGATTTGTAGAAACATTGCACTTAACACCAAAACAAACTATAGTACCAGAAGAAGCACACTTATTAGTTGCAAAAGGTGCATGTCTAGATGCAAAAGACATGAATCCAATTAGTGTGGAAAAATTAAAAAGCAAAATACAAGTATTAAGACAATCTCATGATACAACAACACAACCATTAAAACCACTATTTACAACAAATGCTGAATATGAAGAATTTAAAGCAAGACATGACAAAGACAAAGTAGAAAAAAAGCCTTTATCAGAACATAAAGGAGATTGTTTTATAGGAATAGATGCGGGTTCAACAACATCAAAATTGGTTGTAACAGATAGAAATGGAGCATTATTATATTCAGCATATCAAGGAAATGGTGGAAAACCACTTGAAAGTATTATTGAGATGTTAAAAAAACTATATTCTGTTATGCCAAAAGATGCAGTAATACGTTATAGTGGAGTTACAGGATATGGAGAAAAATTAATACAAACAGCATTAAATGTTGACTTAAATGAAATAGAGACAATAGCACATTATACAGCAGCAAAGAAATTTGAGCCAAAAGTAACAAGCATTGTTGATATTGGTGGGCAAGACATGAAATATATTAAATTAAAAAATAAAACAATTGACAATATCATGTTAAATGAAGCTTGCTCATCAGGATGTGGTTCATTTATAGAGACATTTGCAAAGAGCTTAAATTTAAGTATAGAAGAATTTGTAAAAGAAGCATTAGAAGCCCAAAATCCAGTAGATTTAGGATCAAGATGTACAGTATTTATGAATTCTAAAATAAAACAAGCACAAAAAGAAGGATATTCAGTAGGAGATATATCAGCAGGACTATCATATTCAGTAATAAAAAATGCAATTCAAAAAGTAATGAAAATAAGAGATGTAAAAAAATTAGGAAGCCATATTGTTGTACAAGGTGGAACCTTCTATAATGAAGCAGTATTAAGAGCATTTGAATTAATTGTTGGAAGAAATGTTATAAGACCAGATATTGCAGGGCTTATGGGAGCATATGGAATGGCATTGTTAGCATGTGAACAATATGAAGCAAATATGGATATGGAATATCATTCAACACTTGCAACAATAGAAGAAATTGACAAATTAGACATAAAAGTAACACATACAAGATGTAATGGATGTGAAAATCATTGCCAATTAACAATAAATAGATTTAGTAATGGAAAAAGACATATATCTGGAAACAGATGTGAAAAAGGTGAGGGAATAGTAAATGAACACAAAGATTTGCCAAACCTTGTAAAATATAAATATGAAAGAATTTTTGATTACGCACCATTAGAAGAAAAAGATGCACCTAGAGGAACAATTGGAATACCAAGAGTTTTGAATATGTATGAAGATTATCCATTCTGGTTTACATTATTCACAAATCTAGGATTTAGAGTAATAATCTCAGAAAAAAGTACAAGAAAGATATATGAAAAAGGTATTGAATCAATGCCATCAGAATCAGTATGTTATCCAGCAAAATTAGCACACGGACATGTTATAAGTTTAATACAAAAAGGAATAAAAACAATATTTTATCCTTGTATGCCATATTCAAGAAAAGAATATCAAGATGCAAATAACAGATATAATTGTCCAATAGTAATTTCATATTCAGAAGTACTAAAAAATAATGTGGAAGAATTAAAGGCAGATGACATAAAATTTATTAATCCATTTTTACCATTTGAATCTAAAGCATTATTAAAAAGAATGATAGAATTACCAGAATTTGCAGAATATAATTTTACTAAAAAAGAGCTAAAAAATGCAATAGAAAAAGCACAGACAGAATATCAAAAATGTAGAGAAGATATTCATAATAAAGGAAAAGAAACAATTGAATATATTGAGAAAAATAATTTGAGAGGAATCGTTTTATCAGGTAGACCATATCACATAGACCCTGAAATAAACCATGGAATTGATACATTAATTACAAGTTTAGGAATGTGTGTATTAACAGAAGATAGTGTTGCAGATAAAACATTACCAGAAAGACCACTTCGTGTTGTTGACCAATGGATGTTCCATTCTAGATTATATGCAGCAGCAGATTTTGTTGGAAGACACGACAACTTAGAATTAGTGCAAATAAATTCATTTGGATGCGGAGTTGATGCTGTAACAACAGATGAAGTTGAAGAGATTTTAACAAGTTTTGGTAAAATGTATACATTAATAAAAATTGATGAAGTAAATAATCTTGGAGCTGTGAGAATTCGTTTACGTTCATTATTAGCAAGCATAAATAAACGTCTAAATTCTAAAAAAGATGAGAAGGAAAATGGAGAATATTATTTGAAAAGAAATTCTTTTACAGAAGAAATGAAAAAAGAATATGTAATATTAATACCACAAATGGCACCAATTCACTTTGATTTTATCGAACCAGTGTTACAAAGTGAAGGATATAAAGCCAAACTTTTAAGAGAATGTACACCAAATACTATAGAAACAGGATTAAAATATGTAAATAATGATGCATGTTATCCATCAATTATTACAACAGGTCAAATGATAGAAGCATTAGAATCTGGAGAATATGATGTAAATAAAACAGCATTAATAATGTCACAAACAGGTGGAGGATGTAGAGCTACAAATTATATTGGATTTATTCGCAAAGCATTAAAAGATGCGGGATTTGAACAAGTGCCAGTAATCTCATTTAATGTTGTAGGAATGGAAAAAAATCCGGGATTTAAGTTGACTATTTCATTAGCAGAAAAGCTTATAAAAGCTATGGTATTAGCAGATTTATTACAAAAAATGCTTTATAAAAATAGGGCATATGAAAAAAACAAAGGTGAAACAGAGAAAATATTCAATGAGTGGATGGAAAAGGCTATTAAACTTGCAATAAATAGTAGTGCAAAAGAATTTTCTGTTGGAATCTATCAAATGGTAGATGATTTTGAAAAGATTGAATGGAATACAAAACAAGAAAAGCCAAAGGTTGGAATTGTTGGAGAAATCTTGATTAAATATCATCCATTTGGAAATAATTATGTAGCAAATTTATTAGAAAAAGAAGGAGCAGAAGTAGTTCTTCCAGACTTTATGGGATTTGTTAAATATGTTACTGCAAATGGTGTAATAGCGAATAGATTGCTTAAAGGAAGACAAATGAAGTCTATAATATCTCAAACAGGAATAAAATTGATTAATTTGTTTGAAAAAGATGCGAAAAAAGCATTAGAAAAATCTAAAAAAGGTTATTTGCCAACTTGTGATATTTGGCATTTGGCTGATAATGTTCAATCAGTTTTATCAACAGGAAATCAAACTGGAGAAGGTTGGTTCTTAACAGCAGAAATGCTTGAATATATGGAAAATGGCATTCAAAATATAGTTTGTGTTCAACCTTTTGCATGTTTGCCTAACCATGTTGTTGGTAAAGGGGTAATTAAAACTATAAGAGATACATATCCAGATGCTAATATTGTGCCTGTTGATTATGATCCTGGTGCTAGTGAGGCTAACCAAACTAATAGAATTAAACTTCTTATGACTGTTGCTAAAGATAATTTGAAGACTAAACAAAAAGAGAAAAAAGCTTTGCAAAAGGAAAATGATGAAGCAAAAATTAAATTATAAAAAATTGCACCGTTGGGACCGGTTCTCTGCGGTGCAAACTTTTATGCAGAAAGTCTTGCTAAATGTAGTGAAATATGTTATATTAAAGTCATAATTAATTTATGGTATGAAATGCAACTTAGGGAATACATAAGTGAAATTTATTTTTGTGAATTTTTTCAGTAGCTTGATTCAAATAAAAAGAAATCAGTTTAAAAAATATTATAGAATGGAGTTGTTGCCTGAATGGAAAATGACAAATTAGAGATAATTTCAAATCTTTTTGAAGGAAAAGAAATAAGGAGTGTTTGGGATGCTGAAAAAGAAGAATATTATTTTAGTGTAGTTGATGTTATTGGAGCATTGACTAATAGTAATATTCCTAAAAGATATTGGTCAGATTTAAAGAAAAAATTAATTGAAGAAGGAAGTCAGTTGTACGAAAATATCGTACAACTGAAAATGAAATCTCAAAAGGATGGAAAAAATTATTCTACAGATACATTGGATACTAAGGGGATATTAAGACTTATAGAATCAATTCCAAGCCCCAAAGCAGAACCTTTTAAAGTATGGCTTGCTCAAATGGGAAAAGAGAGGATTGATGAAGTTTTTGACCCAGAACTTGCTGTTAATCGTGCAGTGGATTATTATAGAAATAAAGGATATTCGGATAAATGGATTGAATCTAGATTGAAAGCGATTTTAGATAGAAAAAAATTAACTGATGTATGGAAAGAAAATGGAATAGTGCAAAATTATGAATATGCAGTATTAACAAATGAAATATATCAAGAATGGTCTGGAATGAAAGCAAGGGAATATAAAGATTATAAAAATATTAGGAAAGAATCGTTAAGAGATAATATGACAGATGTTGAAGTAGCCTTAGCTAATTTAGGAGAAATTGCAGCAAGAGAGCTTGCCAAAGAACATAAACCTTATGGACTTAAAGAAAATAAAAAGATTGCGAAAAAAGGTGGACATGTAGCCAAAGTTGCAAGAGAAGATATGGAAAAAGAACTTGGAAAATCTGTTATTAGTAAAGAAAATGCCTTAAATTATCAATACATAGATGAGAAGAAATTACCTAAAAAATCAGATATGTGAAAAGAATAATTTTATATAAACCATTGTACTTTAAAAATATATATGATAAAATAACAATTGATTTTATTTTTAAAGGAGAAAAAATATGTTAATAGAAATAGAAAAATATATAGCATTATTTTTTATATACTCATTTGCAGGATGGGTAATGGAAACAGTACAAATATCAATAAGACAAAAGAAATTTGTAAACAGAGGATTTTTAATAGGACCATATTGTCCAATATATGGATGTGGAGTATTATTAATAACATTATTATTACAAAAATATGCAGGAGATGTACCATTAACATTTATATTATCTATTCTAATTTGTGGAACACTGGAATATATGACAAGTTATGTTATGGAAAAAATATTTAAAGCAAGATGGTGGGATTATAGCCAAAGAAAATTCAATATAAATGGACGTATATGTTTAGAAACACTTATACCATTTGGAATAGCAGGAACATTTATATTATATATAGCGAATCCATTTATAATGAAATATATAAATATGATACCAGAATTAGGATTGCACATATTTACATTAGTATTTTTATTAATCTACGTTACAGATATGATTGTATCATTTAAAATAATTCTTAACCTAAAAGAAATGACAAAAGAATTTAAAGACAATACAGTAGAAATATCAACAAAGGTAAAAAAGATTATCAGAAAAAAATTATTTTTATACAAAAGACTTGCTCGTGCATTCCCTAAAATTCAAAATAATATATTATATGATAAATGGGATGAAATGAAAAAGAAAATAGAAGAATCTAAAGAAGAAATTGCTCTAAAAATAGATAATTCTAAGAAAGAAATAAGAAATAAAATTGATTCATCTAAGCAAAGTTTCAAGAAGAATAAATCAAAATAAATATTAAAGTATTAACTGAATAAAATATAGATGGAGGTACTAGTAATGGGAACTAATTATATTGTTATAGGTGATAGTATTACATATGGAATTGGTGATTTTGAAAGTGGTGGTTGGGCTACTATGTTTAAAAAATATATTATTAATAAAGATGATTCAAAAGTATGTAATAATTATGTTCATGTTGCCGCTTTTCCAGGAGCTACAAGCACTGATATATTAAACAAAATAGAAAGCATATTGAAATCATTTAATCATAAAGAATTTACAAATACAATTATACTTTCTATTGGAATTAATGATACTCAAGAATTTAATGGTAATTATAAAAATAGTATTGAACAATATAGAACAAATATAGAACAGATTGCAAAATGTGTTATGGATAAAGGGTTCAATATGATAATCTTAGGATTAACAAGAATAGAAAGTGATGAGAAATTCTTGTGGAAACCTAACAAATATTATAATAATGACATAATATCAGAATATGATAAAGATTTATCATTAATTTTAGGTTATGATGGTGAATTAAAAGAATTCTGTAAGAATAATAGAATTAAATATATTCCAATGCAAGAGGTATTAAAGAAAGAAGATTTTATAGATGGTCTACACCCAAATCATAATGGGCATAAGAAAATTTTTGAAAAAATTATTGATAATATATAAGAGATGTATCATGAATAATATCAGAATTATACATGCTAATAAAAAGGTGTAGCTCAGAAAACTATACCTTAAATTTTACTATCGTACTTTTGAGCAAGTTTATCCTTTAAAATATTAGAACATTCAATTAAAGGAAGTCTTGGGATTCCAAAATCAAAACCAAGTAAGTTGATGGCATATTTTACTGGAATGGGATTAGTTTCAGCAAACAATTCTTCAATTAAAGGCAAGGCTTGCAATTGATAATAGCATGCTTCATCAGGTGCCTTCTTAAAAAATGAATTTGTAATGCTACAAGTAAGTTTTGGAGCTACATTAGATAAGACTGAAATTACCCCTTTTCCACCAAGCGAAAGAATAGGGCAAATCTGATCATCATTTCCAGAATAGATTGAAAAATCATTACCACATAATGAGGCAATTTTTGAAACTTGGGATATATTGCCACTAGCTTCTTTTATACCAATAATATTATCAATTTTTGATAATTCAAAACAAGTTGATGGTTCAATATTCATGCCGGTTCTACTAGGAACGTTATATAAAATTATTGGAATAGAAACAGATTCAGCAATTGCTCTAAAATGAGCTATAAGACCTGATTGAGTAGTTTTATTATAATAAGGAGTAACTACTAATAAACCATCAGCTCCAAGTTTTTCTGCTATAATAGACATTTCGATTGCTGAAGTAGTGTTATTTGAACCAGTTCCTACAATGATAGGAATCTTGTGATTACTAGAATTAACAGTTTCAACAGCACAAGTTATAGCATTGATTTTTTCTTGTTTTGTCATAGTGCTAGATTCTCCTGTAGTACCACAAACAACAAGAGCATCAACTCCAGAAGATATTTGAAATTGTATGAATTTTTTGAATTCTCCAGTATTAACACCAGTTTCATTAAATGGAGTGGCAAGAGCTGTTGCAACTCCAGTAAATAGACATTTTTTCATTCTTGAATCATCCTTTCCATAATTTGAATTGCATTGCTAGCTGCACCTTTTCTTAAATTGTCAGCTACGACCCACATATTAAGACCATTTTTTACACTAAAATCTTTTCTGATTCTGCCAACAAAGACTTCATCATGTCCTTTTGCAGTTGAAGCTAATGGGTATAGATTATTGCTAGGATTGTCTTCAACAATAATACCAGGAGCATTTTTTAATATAGATGTTGCTTTTTCAACAGAGACTTCTTTTTCGAATTCAATATTTATACTTTCACCATGACAGTTACTAACAGGAACCCTGACAGTTGTTGCTGTAATTGGCAAATGAGGATGACCTAATATTTTGCGAGTTTCATTTACCATTTTCATTTCTTCTTTTGTATATCTGTTAAGTAGAAAAATATCAATATGAGGCAAACAGTTATCGTAAATAGGATGTGGAAATTTTACTAAAGGTTTATCAATTTTTTTTCTACCATTTTCTAAATCTTCTAGCCCTAGTTTTCCGGCACCTGATACGGCTTGATATGTAGAATATACAATTCGCTTTATTTTAAAATTATCATCTAAAGGTTTTAAAGCAACAACTGCTTGAATTGTAGAACAATTAGGGTTTGCAATTATATTATGATGTGTAATAATGTCCTGAAAATTGACTTCTGGAACAATTAGAGGAACATCATCATCCATTCTGAATGCATTACTATTATCGATTACAATACATCCTTTTGATGCTGCAATTGGTGCGAAATGTTTAGATATTTCGCCACCAGCAGAGAAAATTGCAAAATCAAATCCAATATCAAAAGAATCTTCTTTTAATTCTTGAACTATATAATTTGTATTAAAAAAGTTCAGTGTGGTCCCAGCTGATTTACTTGAACTAAATAGAGTATATTCAAAATTGGGTAAATTTTTTTCTTCTAATATTTTTAATGCTGTTCTTCCGACTAAACCAGTTGCTCCAACAAGTGCTAATTTATAATTTTTCATAGTTGGTCTCCTTTTAAAATTTATTACTATAAAATTGTATTCTAAAATATTGGATATATTACAACTTTTTTAATAGGTTTAATAGAACTATGAATTGTAGCCAATATATTAGAATTTATATGTCGAAGTTTGTCAAACGAATTTCCTTGACAAAACAAATATATAGATAGTATAATAGACACACAAAAGATAAAATTTTTATATCAATTATTTAAATCAGAAAATTGAATTTTAAATCTCAAACTTGACTAACTATCCAGAAAATGTTAAAATAATCAGCAGAATGTAAAAGAAGATAGAAAGAAGGAAAAAAAGTGAAAGTATTAGCAATAGGCGATATTGTTGGAGAAGCTGGAGTAAAAAAACTAAAAGAAGAGCTACCTAAGATAAAAAAGCAAGAAGGAATAGATTTTGTAGTAACAAATGGAGAAAATGCAGCAGGAGGAATGGGATTAACAGAAAGATACTTTAAAGATATAGTAGATGCAGGTACAAATGTAGTTACAATGGGAAATCACACATGGGGGAAAAAAGATATATTTAAATTTATAGATCATCATAGACTATTAAGACCAGCAAACTATCCGAAAGGAGTAGTAGGAAAAGGTTGCGAAATATATGAATGCAAAGGTAGGAAAATTGCAGTAATGAACTTTTTAGGAAGAGTAGATTTAAATATACTTACAGAAAATCCATTTGTAATGGCAAAAGAAATGGTAGAAGAAATTCAAGACCAAGTTGATATGATATTTATAGATTTTCATGCAGAAGCAACAGCAGAAAAGATAGCAATGGGAAGATTCTTAGATGGCAAAATTACAGCTTTATGGGGAACACATACACATGTACAAACAGCAGATGAACAAATCTTACCAAAAGGCACAGGGTATATAACAGATTTAGGAATGACAGGACCAAAAGACTCTGTAATAGGAATGGATGTAAATGTATCATTTAAAAGATTTGAAACAACATTACCAGAAAAATACAGACTAGCAGAAGGAGAATGCATGTTAAATGCAGTGGAATTCATAATAGACGATGATACAAACAAAGTAACAGAAATAAAGAGAATCCGAGTTTAATTACTAAGGCATAAGAATTTAAATAGTCAGCAAATGCAAGAAAGTATAAAATAATGAAATCTGTCGAAACCTGCGACGAAAACTTGAAAAAATTTCCAATAAATTATAGACAAAGATTTCCAAATGTTGTAAAATACAAAATGTAAACGTTGCAACAAAAATTAAATTATAGGAGGCAGAAAAAATGGAAATTTTAAAGATTTCATCAAAATCTAATCCAAATTCAGTAGCAGGAGCTATTGCAGGATTAGTTAAAGAATCACAAAAAGCAGAAATGCAAGCAATTGGAGCAGGAGCTCTAAACCAAGCAGTAAAGGCAGTAGCAATAGCAAGAGGATTTGTAGCACCAGCAGGAGTAGACTTAGTATGCATACCAGCTTTTGCCGAAGTAGAGGTAGAAGGCGAAGATAGAACAGGAATAAAACTGATTGTAGAATCAAGAAAATAATAGAAAAGTAAATAAAATTTAGGGGGCATTTTTTAGTGCTCCCTTTTTGGGTAAAATTTTCAAAAGGGCTTGAAAAAATCACTATAATGATATATTATTACAAAGTAATGAGGTGATATTTTGAAAAGCAATTGGATAAAATATGTATTTATAGTTTTTGTAATTGCAGTGATGATTGCAGTAATATATAAGGTAAATGAAAAAGAAAATAAAAAAGAAGAAGAACCACAAACAACTGTAACAGAAGAGGAAGTAATAAAAGAAATTAATTTAGGAATTGCAGAATTTGACACGATGAATCCAATATTAAGTCAAAACAAACATGTTCAAGAAATATCAAGAATAATTTATGAACCATTATTTGAATTAGATGCAGAATATAAATTACAAAAATGTTTGGTAACTGATTGGGCTAAAACAAGTGCTACAACATATTTGATTAAATTAAGAAATGACATTAAATGGTCAGATGGAAGCCAATTAACAGTAGAAGATGTATCATACACAATAGATATATTAAAACAAATACCATCAATTTATGGTAATAATGTTCAATATATAGTTGGAGTTGATAAAATAGATGATGATACACTTCAAATAACAATAGACCATGAAATTACATTCTTTGAATATAATTTAATATTCCCAATAATGAGCAAAACATATTATGAAGGTCAAGACTTTTCAACAACAGAGAAAAATAATGCACCAGTAGGAACTGGAAAATATAAAATAGTTCAAAACGATAATGATAAAATAGTTTTAAATAAAAATGAAAATTATACTAGAGATGAGTTAACACCAGAGACAATAACTATTACTAAATACGCAAATTTAGGAGAATTGTATAATGCATTTAAACTAGGAAAAGTTGATGTAATAACAACTAATAATACATCAATAGAAAATTATATAGGAACAATAGGATACAACAAACAAGAAGTAGCTGGAAGAGAATTCGATTATTTAGCATTTAATACACAAACTGGAATTTTAGGAAGAACAGAAGTAAGAAATGCATTATCACATGCCATAAACAGAGACAATATTGTAGCAACACAATATAATAGCAAGTACAAAGTAATGGACTATTCTTTAGATTACGGAAGTTGGCTAAGAGGAGATGCTGGAGATAACTCATATAATCCGGAATTAGCACAACAAATTTTACAGCAAAATGGATGGGAGTATAAATATAACAGATGGCAAAAAACAGAAAACTATGTTACACAAGCATTAACATTTAGATTAGTAGTACAAGCATCAAATCAAACTAGAGTAAATATTGCAGAAATGATAAAAGCAGATATGGCAAATATAGGAATAAATATTACAATAATAAAAGCTAGTGATAGTCAATATCAAAGTTACTTACAAAATAAAAATTATGAAGCTATCATAACAGGTACTACAATTTCAGCAAACCCAAGTATAGAAACATATATGAGTACATGCAATTTTAATAATGAAGAATTAAATAACTTAATGGCAGAAGTAAAAAATATAACAAAAGAAGATTTACTAAAAGAAAAATATACAAGAATGAGAGAAATATTTAATGAACAAAAACCTTATATAGGCTTATATAGCAGTTATTATGCTGTTGAAAGCAGTTGGACACTAAAAGGAAGTGTAACTCCAAATTGGTATAATGCTTATATGGACATTAATAATTGGTATAAAAATTAAAAAAATGCTTGACAAAAGAAAAAAATAGATATATAGTATGAATATCGAACAAAAGTTTATATAAATTAGGAGGAAAATTACATGGAAGAAAACGTAGAAAAAAGAAAGGCGTTAGAAGTGGCAATGAGCCAAATAGAAAAACAATTTGGAAAAGGATCAGTAATGAAATTAGGCCAATTTAAGGCAATGGAAATAGAAGCAATCCCAACAGGAGCTCTAAGTTTAGACATAGCATTAGGTATAGGAGGAGTTCCAAGAGGAAGAATTATAGAAGTATATGGACCAGAATCATCAGGAAAAACAACATTAGCATTACATGTAATAGCAGAAGCACAAAAAATGGGAGGAGAAGCAGCATTTATAGATGCAGAGCATGCTTTAGACCCAGTATATGCTAAAAAATTAGGTGTTGACATAGACAACTTAATAGTATCTCAACCAGACACTGGAGAACAAGCACTAGAAATAACAGAAGCATTAGTAAGAAGTGGTGCATTAGAT
This sequence comes from uncultured Clostridia bacterium, assembly GCA_934149155.1. Classification (GTDB taxonomy): domain Bacteria; phylum Bacillota; class Clostridia; order TANB77; family CAG-508; genus CAG-269. The sequence goes on from CAKPDZ010000003.1 coordinate 22,437, forward strand.
GTAATCGTTGTAGACTCTGTTGCTGCATTAGTACCTAAGGCAGAAATAGATGGCGATATGGGAGATTCTCATATGGGACTTCAAGCAAGATTAATGTCACAAGCATTAAGAAAACTTGCGGGAGCAATAAACAAATCAAAAACAGTATTAATATTCATCAACCAATTAAGAGAAAAAATAGGAGTAATGTTTGGAAATCCAGAAACAACAACAGGAGGAAGAGCATTAAAATTCTATGCATCAGTTAGAATGGATATTAGAAAAATAGAGAACATCAAACAAGATGGACAAGTAATGGGAAATAGAGTAAGAGTAAAAGTTATTAAAAACAAAGTAGCTCCACCATTTAGAGAAGCAGAATTTGATGTATTATATGGAAAAGGAATATCAAAAGAAGGAAACATTTTTGATATGGCTGTAAATCTAGATATAATAGACAAGAGTGGATCATGGTTCAGTTATGAAGGACAAAGAATTGGTCAGGGTAGAGAAAATGCTAAGAGATATCTAATTGATAGACCAGAATTACTACAAGAAGTAGAGAAAAAGGTTAGAGATAATTTTGCAAAAGCATTTGAACAAAGCTTGGGAGAAGAATTGCCAGAAGATAAAGACGAAAACGAAGAACCAGAAGAATAAGATGATTTATAAAGAGGCTGAAATATGCCTCTTTTGTTGTTCTAAAATACTTGATATTTTTATGCAATAATAGTAAAATAATGACAGAGAATTTTAAAACAAGAAACAAAGATAGTGGCTTGAGGAAGGAATGAGATAAAAAGTGAGTAAAAAATGGCAAATATATCAAGTAAATGAAAAAGAAATAGAAGAATTACAAGAAAAATATAAAATAAATAAATTACTAGCAACAATATTATCAAATAGAGGAATAGTAAAAGAAGAACAGATAGAAAGATTTTTAAAACCAAAAAGAAATGATTTTTATGACCCATATGGTATGCCAGATATGAAGATAACAGTAGATAGAATAATAAAAGCCATAGAAAATCAAGAAAAAACCATAATATATGGAGATTATGATGTTGATGGAATAACAAGTGTAACAGTATTGAAAAGTTTCTTAGAAGAAAGAGGATTAGATGTAGGAGTATATATTCCAAATCGATTAGACGAAGGGTATGGATTAAATAAAATTGCGGTTGAAAAAATAGCACAAGAAGGATATACATTAATGATAACAGTAGATTGTGGAATATCAGCAATAGAAGAAGTTAAATATGCAAATGAGTTAGGAATAGAAACACTAATAACAGATCATCACGAGCCTGGAGAAGAATTGCCAAAAGCATTAGCAGTAGTAGATGCCAAAAGAAAAGACAATACATATCAATGTAGGAATTTAGCAGGAGTAGGAGTTGTATTTAAATTAATTCAAGCAATTTCTATAAGACTTGGACTAGAAGAAAAAGAATATTTAAAATATTTAGATATTGTATGTATAGGAACAATATCAGATATAGTACCATTAACAGATGAAAATAGAGTAATAGTAAAATTAGGATTAAAATTGGTTCAACAAACAAAAAATTTAGGACTAAGATCAATCTTGCAAGCAACTGGATATAATAAAATAGATTCAATAGCAATATCATTTGGAGTTGCACCAAGAATAAATGCGTGTGGAAGAATGGGACATCAAGAAGAAGCACTAAATTTATTTTTATCAAAAAATATTAATGAAGTAAATGAGCTTACACAAAAATTAAATGCATATAATAAAGAAAGACAAGAAATAGAAAAAAATATATTTACTGATGCAGTAGAACAAATAAAAGCTAATAATTTACAAGAAAAAAATACTATAGTACTAATGGGAAAAAATTGGCATCATGGAGTAATAGGAATAGTTTCATCAAAAATCACAGAAATGTACTTTAAACCTAGCATACTATTATGTGAAGAAGGCGATATTGGAAAAGGGTCTGGAAGAAGCATACCAGGATTTGATTTATATGAGGCATTAACAAAATGTAAAAAATCAGTAGATCGATTTGGTGGACATGCAATGGCAATAGGAATAACAATAAAAAAAGATAAATTAGAAGAATTAAAAAATGAATTTGAAGAAATAGCACAAGAAAATCATATAGAAGAAATAGTACCAATATTAAAAATAGATTCACAAATTAATTTAGACGAAATAAATAAAGAAATGGTGGAGAGTTTAAAAGAATTGGAACCATTTGGAGAAGAAAACAAAACACCATTATTTTTATTTAAAAATTTAAAAATAGATTCAATAAGAGCACTTACAGAAGGCAAACACTTAAAACTTACAGTAAAAGAAAACAAAAATATAGTAAATGCTATTGGATTTAATATAGGAGAACTAGCAAATGAATATAAGATTGGAGACAAAGTAGATATTGTAGGAAATCTTGAAATTAATTCTTTTAATGGAGTTGATAATATCCAAATAAATATAAAAGATATAATGAAATCACTTTAATTGCACATTTGGGACCGGTTCTCTGCTGTGCAAAAAATGCACATTTGGGACCGGTTCTCCGCTGTGCAAAGAATGGTACTTTTTCGTTCACTAAAAAGGGGGAATTGCTATGACGAAAAATTATACAATTAAAGAAATAATAGATAAAGCTAAAAAAAATAAAAGATGGGCAGATACAAAATTAATACAAAGAGCATATAATTATGCTTTATTAAAACATGGAGATCAAAAAAGAAAGTCTGGAGAGCCATATATTATCCATCCAACAAATGTTGCTTATACAATTGCTGAATTAGGATTAGATGAACAAACTATTTGTGCAGCTTTATTACATGATGTTGTAGAAGATACTGATGCTGGATATGAAGATATAGAAAAAGAGTTTGGAACAGAAATAGCAGAAATGGTTGATGGTGTTACTAAATTAAAATTAATTCAACATGCCTCAATTGAAGAGAATCAAGTAGAAAATTATAGAAAAATGTTCTTAGCAATGGGAAAAGATATAAGAGTAATAATTATTAAATTAGCTGACAGACTACATAATATGAGAACATTAGAATTTTTGAAAAGAGATAGACAAATTGCTATATCAAAAGAAACAATGCAATTATATGCACCACTTGCAAATAGATTAGGTTTGTATGCAATGAAATGGGAATTAGAAGATTTAGGCTTTAAATATTTACATCCTGAAGAATATGGAGAATTAGTAAAAGGAATTGAGCAAAAAAGAGAACAACGTTTAAAATTTATAGAAAAAATTATGCAAGATATAAGAATTCAATTAAAGAAACAACATATAGAAGCAGAAGTTACAGGAAGAGCAAAACATTTATATAGTATATATAGAAAAATGCAAAGAGATAATAAGACTCTTGATCAGATTTATGATTTATTCGCATTAAGAATAATAGTGAATTCAGTAAAAGACTGTTATGCAGCATTAGGTGTTGTACATGAAATGTATACTCCAATGCCAGGCAGATTTAAAGATTATATTGCAGTTCCAAAGGCTAATATGTATCAATCTATACATACAACATTATTAGGAGAAAAAGGAACTCCATTTGAAGTACAAATTAGAACTTGGGATATGCACAGAATTGCAGAATATGGTATTGCTGCACATTGGGCATATAAAGAGGCAAATTATGGAAGCAAAAAAGGACATCAAACTGTTAAAGTACAAGATGATAAATTAGCTTGGTTAAGGGAAAGTTTAGAGTGGCAACAAGAAATGCAAGATCCACAACAATTTTTAGAAACATTAAAAACTGAATTATTTGAAGATGAAGTTTATGTATTTACACCAAAGGGAGCTATAAAAGTATTACCTAAAGGAGCAACTCCAATAGATTTTGCATATTGTATACATGCTGAAATTGGAAACCATATGACAGGAGCAAAAATCAATAGTAAGATGGTACCAATAATTACACCTATAAAAAATGGAGATATTGTAGAAATATTGACTTCTGAAAATTCAAAAGGACCAAGCATGGATTGGTTAAAATTTGTAAAAAGTTCATCAGCAAGAAATAAAATAATGTCATGGTTCAAAAAAGAGAAAAAAGAAGAAAATATAGAAAAAGGCAAAGATTCTATAGAAAGAGAATTAAAGAGGATTGGGATGGCTCATGGGGATATATTTAAAACAGAATATATAAATCCAATGCTTGATAGATATAAATATAAAAATCTTGATGAAATGTATGCTGCAGTTGGTTTTGGAGCTATAACAGCTCAAAAAATAATTGCTAGAATGCTAATAGAATATAGAAAAGAGCATAAAGAAGAACCAATAGAAGAGAAGATAGAAGAATTATCAACAGCAAGAAAAAATGCACCAAAGCCATCAGATTCAGGAATAATTGTAAAAGGAATTGATAATTGTTTAGTTAAACTTTCAAAATGCTGTAATCCCCTTCCAGGTGATGAAATAATAGGTTATATAACAAAAGGAAGAGGAGTGTCAGTTCATAGAAAAGATTGTGTAAATGTAAATGAACTATTAAAAGAAGAAAACAGAATAATCGATGTTAAATGGTATGACCAAGAAAAAGTAACATATACAGTAGAAATAGAGATTTTTGCAAATGATAGAAATGGACTTTTAGCAGATATTATTCAAAAAATAAATGAAAAGAAAGCTAAAATTTTAGGAGTAAATGCTAGGGCTACTAAGGAGAGAATTGCTGTAACAGAAGTGACGCTTGAAGTTGACAACTTAGATGGATTAAATAAGATTATTCGTGAACTTAGAAAGATTGATAGTGTTTATGAAGTTAATAGAAAAAAATAAAAATGTAATACAAATGTAACAAAAATGTAATAAAGACTATAATGCAAGGGAGAGTAAGGAAAACTACGAAAACACCATGGAAAAGATGTTGACAATATACTAAAAAACGTGTAAAAAGTAATTGTAGAGATACGAAATATATAATCTTTGGGGGTGAAAATAATGAATAAAAATACAAGAACAATAGTTGGCGTAGTATTGGTTGTTGCAGTATTATTAGTTGCAATTGGATATGCTGCAATTGAATCAGTTAAATTAAATATAACAGGTGAAGCTAGTGCAACACCTGAGGATGCAAATTTTACTGTTAAATTTACAGGAACACCAGAAGTGTCTGATTCAAGTAAAGTAACAGCTCAATTAGATCCAGAAAATGTATTAAAAGCAACTTTAAATGTAGAAGGATTAACAGCTAAAGGAGATTCTGCAACAGCAACATATACAATACAAAATGCAAGTGAAGATTTATCTGCTGCTTTATCAGCTGAAATATCTTCAAATACAAATACAGAATATTTTGATGTAACTTATAATATTGCAGAACCAACAATAACTGCTGGAAAAACTACAACAATAACAGTTACAGTAGAATTAAAGAAAACACCAATAGAAACTAATCAACAATCAACAATAGGAGTAAAAATAACAGCAACTCCACAACAACCCGCTGTATAATTTTATATACAAAAAATAGTATTGAATGTCAAAAGGAGGAAATATGAAAAGTGAAAAAATAAGACTATATATAATAGAAATTGCACTTGTAATATTCTTTCTTTTGGCAATGATATATAATAATGTAATAACTAAGCAAATATTAGCGATAGTATTATTAGTGTTTATGGCTATAAGTGTAATATTAATAAAATCAGACAAAATGAGTCTTGCAAATGGAAATCAAATTGCAATGCTACTAGGAGGAATGGGAATAATATATGTGGCGATTTTGTATATTATAGGTATTTTTGCAGGATTTTATAATTCAACAATAAAACTGAGTATGTGGTCAATTTCGAACTACATAATACCATATATAGTAATAATAATATCAACAGAAATTATTAGAAAAAGAGTGTTACTAAAAGAAAGTAAATACTCAAAAATAATAATATTGATTGCAATGGTAATATTAGATATTATTATAAGTACAAATATTTATAATTTAAAAACAGTAAATGATTATTTTGTATTAGTAAGCTTTGTAATATTTGCGTCAATAGCAAATAATTTGTTGTTTAATCATATAATAATAAAATATCGAAATGTAAAAGCTGTAATAATATATAGAATAATTACAACCTTATATACATATATATTTCCAATAACACCTAATATTTATATATTTTTAGAGTCTATCATAAAAATGGTATTTCCATATATAATGTATATTATCTTAGAAGAAGCATATTCAAAAAGAGAAATAATTCTTTCTTTAGAACAAAAAAGAAAAGAAAAAATAATAACAGTAATATTTTATATACTTATTGTTATTATTGCAATGCTTGTAAGTTGTAAGTTTAAATATGGGGTTATAGTAATTGGGTCTGGAAGTATGACTGGAACAATAAACAAAGGAGATATTGTCTTTTATGAAAGATATAGTCCAAAAGAAGAAATAAAAACAGGAGATATAATTATATTTAACAAAGAGGAACAAAGAATTGTTCATAGAGTTATTGATCAAAGAGTTATGGGAACAGGAACAAGATATTATACTAAAGGCGATGCTAATCAACAAGAAGATGATGGTTATACAGAAAGGCAAGAGGTTATAGGTCATACTAAGTTTAGAATTCCATATATTGGATATTTGACATTGTGGGTAAATAATTTTTTTGGAGGGAAAAAATAGATGAAACAGAAAAATACAAATAATGAAAATAATATTGCAATCCAGCATCAAAGAAAAAGAAAAAAGAAGAAAATAAAATTAGCTGTTACAAGTACAATTTTAATAATATTGGCTATTGTTTTGATGTCAACATATTATTTATTATCTAGAAAAGAATATAACCAATATAAAGAACAAGCTAAGGTGAATTATAAGGTTAATTTAAAAGAAAATGATTTTTATGATCAAAATTATTTAGATGAAAATAGCGCAGTTGTTGCTAGCTTAATACAAGATATTGAAGTAGATTTTAATTATAAGATGAAATTTGATGTACCACAAGATTATACATATAATTATAAAATTGTGGCGAAAACTACTGTTAATGAAAACAAAAAAAGTAACCCAATTTATGAAACTTCTGAAGAACTAATAAATGAACCATCTACAGAAGCTAACAATAAAGAATTAAATATATTAGAAAATGTTTCAATTGATTATAATGAATACAATGAAAAAATAAATAAATTTGTTAACCTATATGGTTTAAGTAATACAACAAACACATTAGAATTAGAGATGTATGTATATGTGGTTAATAAGTATGATGGAACACAAATAAATAAAACATCAAAGGTAATGAATTTAAGTATACCATTAACAACAAAAACAGTTGATGTTAGTATTGGGTCAAATGTTGTACAAGATAATGGAAAAATACTTGTTAAAGAAAATGATTATAAAAATTTAGAATATGTATTAGCAGTTGGAATTGCATTAGCAGTTATAGGTTTAGGATTTTTAATTAGATTTGTTAAATATGTATTAGACACAAGAAGTGCTGAAACAATGTATGAGCAAGAACTTAAACAAATAGTATTTAATTATAAATCATATATTCAAAAATCTAATACTGAAATAGACAAAAGTGGATATAGAGTAATACAAATTAATACATTTAACGAAATACTAGGATTAAGAGATACAATGCAAACACCAATATTAATGCATACAGAAGAAGGAGAGTTACGAACAGAATTCATAATTATGAATGATGGAATATTATACTTGTATGTACTTGGAGCGAAAGAAATAAGAAATGAATTAAGAGCAAAAAGTGCTGAAAAAAAGAAGAAAAATAAATAGTTTTAGGAGGGAATAGAGTGGATTTTGCCAAGAAAAATTTAACACTACTATTCCTTTTATTAATAGCTGTGTTAATAATGGGAATAGGTTATGCTGCAATAGAATCTATAACAGGAGAAATAGATGTAAAAGCAATAGCAAATGCACAAAATGGAATGTTTATAACTGATGCAACTTATGTGAGTGACATTGATGCAAATACTGAAAATTCAAAAATAGATACATATTCAGGAATGACATTAAAAAGTACGATTGAATTGTCAAATGCAAATGTATTATCAAGTATAACATATAAAGTTTCAGTTTATAATAATTCAAAAGATATAGCTAAATTTACAGAAGTTAAATATGATAGCGAATTTTATGATAATGATGCTATTACTTTTGAAATAACAGGATTTGCACCGGGTGAAAGAATCAAAAGTAAAGAAACAAAGGATGTATTTATTACATTTAAATATAAAGATACATCAGCAATACCAACAAATAGGACATTAAATTCTTATTTGAATTTTAATATGGAAACTATGGATGTAACAACAGCAGATACATACTTACCAACAGGATTTACTCAAGTAGAAGGAACAAATTTAGAAACAGGATTAACAATACAAGACAGTAACGGAAATCAATATGTATGGGTAGAAGTGCCACAAACAAAGACTGTTTATCCAACTGCTGGATTAGATATAAAAAAATTTACAACAGAAGAATATACAGCAATAGAAACAGATTTACATACATATACAGATGAGTATAGAGATAATATAGGTACTGATGAATATTATTCAGATGGAACAAAAGGATTAACAAGCGAGCAATATTATAATTTAAAAAGAAAAATGTTGAAAAGTATATATCAAAATGGAGGGTTTTATGTTGGAAAATATGAAACAGGAATAGAAGATGCACCCAAAATAGAAGGCTCAGAAACTGTAGAACCAACAGAAATACCAGTAATTAAGAAAAATGTATATCCGTATAATTATGTTACATGTAGTCAAGCACAAACACTTGCAAATAATATAGAATCTGGAGATTATACAAGTAGTTTAATGTTTGGAGTACAATGGGATTTAGTATTAAAATATTTAGAGACAAAAGGAACAAAACAAGCAGATTTAAAAAATGATAGTACAAAGTGGGGGAATTATTCTAATAATTTATGGAATATAACAAATGAAAATTCAAAATATACAATACCAGATGTAACTAATTGGACAAGTGGAGCATATGGAACAAAAGATTCAAATTCAATTATATTGTTATCAACAGGTGCGAGTGAAATATTTTGCAAACAGGGAATATATGATTTTGCTGGAAATTTATATGAATGGACATTAGAATATAATTCTTATGAAAGTAATATTTGTCCTAGTCGAGGTGGTTCGTACTACCATGATGGAGATAGTGTTTCAGCAGTAACTCGCAGTTATAATTATACAAATATTTATGGTAATGATATAGGCTTTAGAGTAACACTGTATTAGAGAAAGAAGGAAATAAAAAATGATATTAAAAGTACTAAAGATTGATACTTGGATTGGAGACGAAACAAACTGTTATATAGTTCAAGATGAGAAATCAAAAGAAACAATGGTAATAGATGCTGCAGGAGATGTAGATAAAATAATAGAAATGTTAGATATATTACAAGCAAAATTGAAATATATATATTTAACACATTGTCATGGAGATCATATAGGTGGAGTTAAAGAACTAAAAGAAAAGTATGGAGGAAAAATAGTAGCACAAAGATTAGCTGCAGAAAATTTAAGAGACCCTAATATTAATTTAACAACATATATAGGAGATAAAGGATTAACAATAGATACAGATGCAAGAGTAGATGATAATGATTTAATACATCTTGGAGAATTAGAATTTAGAGTTATTCATACTCCAGGGCATACTTCAGGAGGTTCATGCCTATACTGTGAAAAAGAACAGTTACTATTTTCAGGAGATACTTTATTTAGAGGAACATGGGGAAGGACAGATGTGCCAACAGGAGACTTTGAAGCTGTTATAAAATCAATAACTAAAAAATTAATGATATTGCCAGATGAAACAATTGTATATCCAGGACATGGAAAGAGTACAATGATTAGAGAAGAAAAGCCAATTTATTTAGAATTAAAGCCAAGATTATTATAAAAATAGTAAATAAAGATTAGTTCTAAAATAAAAACATTAAACATATATTATATATAGGAACATTAGGACAAGTGGAGCCTTTAGGAAGGAATGAAGTCAAATATGTTTAATGTGACAATAATAAATGCAAAAAAATCAATAATTAAACTGATAAATTTAACAGTTATTATATTAAGTATGTTTTTTATAACTCAAAAAATAAAAGAATTAAAAACTAATCAAATTTTACAAATAAATATATCAGAGAAATTTATAAAATGTTTAAGTAGTGAAATTCCAGCAATATCAAGTACAACATATAAAACTTATAATTTAAAAGAAGATAAAGAAAAAGAAAATACAACACTTTCAGAGAAAATATTAGATATCGAATTAGCCAGAGTATTACCTAATAATATTCAAGAAGAAGAATTTATAGAAAAAGAAGAACCTCAAGAAACTGAGCAAACACAACAAGAAGTGGCTACCGTAGAGACAAATGTTGTAACAGATGTGGCAACAGAAATAGTAACACAGAATCCAATTACAGAAAACTGTAATGTAGAACTTAATGGGGTAAAGATAAAAAATGAAACAAGTTTTGAAATAAATGAATCTATTTTAAATACTGAGTTAGGCATAAATAAAAATAATATTTTGATTTTCCATACTCATACATGTGAAAGTTATACACCAACAGAACAGTATAATTATCAACAAACAGGAAATTTTAGAACAACGGACTTGAATTTTTCTGTTGCAAGAGTAGGTGATGAGCTTACTAATTATTTGATGGGATATGGATTTAATGTAGTACATGATAAAACATATCATGATTATCCGGCATATACAGGTTCATATACTAGATCAAAAACAACAGTAGAAAATATATTACAAAGTAATCCAACTGATATAATAATAGATTTACATAGAGATGCGATAGGAAGTAAAAGTAATTATGATCCGAGTGTAAAAATTGGAGATGATGTGGCGGCACAGCTAATGTTTGTTATTGGAACAAATGGTGGTGGATTATATCATCCTAATTGGCAAACTAATTTAAAATTTGCAATAGAGTTTCAACAAAAAGCTAATGAGATGTATCCAGGATTATTCAAAACGATGATTGTTAGAAATTCTAGATATAATCAACATCTTGGAAAAGCTGCAACAATAATTGAAGTAGGTTCAACAGGAAATACATTGGAACAATGTATGAATAGTATGAAGTATTTGTCTAAAGTATTAGATGAGTATAGAAAATAATAAAAAAATCCATCTAGACTCATTAATTTGAGCTTAGATGGATTTTTTCATAATATGCACATTCAGAATTAGTGCATAAATTTGAATTAGAAATAATATCATAAGAGCATTTTCCATCAATTTGATAAATACAATCTAAAGAACAATTGATATTTGTCAAAGATATCACCTCTTACTATAATATTATTTACAATTTTTCTTATAATATTCACAAAAATTTTTAACAGTACATTGTTCACATCGAGGCTTACGAGAATCACAAGTATTTCTACCATGCCATACAAAAAGATGATTGATATCTTTTAAAGAATCTTGTGGAAAAATTTTTAATAAATCTTGTTCGATTTTTTCAGGTTCTTTTTCATTAGAAAGACCGATTCTGTTAGAAATTCTTTTGGCATGTGTATCAACAGCAATACCATTAGCAATGTCAAATGCTTCTAATAAAATAACATTAGCACTTTTTCTTCCAACACCAGCTAAAGATAAGAGCTCATCCATAGTTTTAGGAACTTCTCCATTAAAATTTGCTAAAACTTGTGTTGCACATAATTTTATATTTTTGGCTTTATTTTTATAAAATCCACAAGGGTGTATTATTGATTCAAGTTCATTTATATCAATATTGGCAAAGTCTTGAATAGTTTTACATCTTTCAAATAGTTGAGGAGTAGTTTTATTAACTCGTTCGTCTGTACATTGTGCAGAAAGCATGACTGCAACAACCATTTGAAAAGGTGTTTCAAAATCTAAACTGCAAGTTGCATCTGGGTATGTGTCTTTTAATATTTGCACGAAATTTTTTACATTATTTTTATTCATTATTTTCTCCGTTTAAAAGTAAATTAAGTATTTTTGGATATATTGTATTTGCATTATTTTTCCAATTATCAGAAATTTGTTTAGCTCTATCTCTTGAACCTGCAAAAGTAGAGATTTCAAAAATTGTTTCTGTTTTTTCAACAATTTTACATTTTACTGTATAATTATTTTCATCTTGAGGAATGTACTCTGTAACAATAGAAGATTCTTCTGCAATGTTTGAAATTTCATCTTTAAAAATATTATCAGCTTTTAATTTTAAAATTCCAGGTAGAAGCGATTTAGTAAGAGATAATGAGTTTTGACCATTTGAAGTTATTTTTATAAATGTATCTTCTTCTTTTGTAAAGGAACCAACTAAGTTTGTATCAATTAAATCTGTTAATAATTCTTGAAAGTAAAAATAGTTAATGTTATTGGCAGATGATACAAGCTTATATAAATTATCACTTTTTATTCCATCTGATAGCTTATTTAGTAAGTATAAAATTAATACTTTATTTTCAGCCAAGTCTGTGATAGATTTTTCCATAAAGAGTCCTCCTTTTTTTATTTTCTGTATTATATCACGGAAAGGGATATTAGTAAAGATAATTTTGGAGAAATGATTTCTAAATATAGCATTTTATTAGCTATGAATTGTAATTGCAGTATAGAAAAAAGGTTGTGTTATGTAAAATAATGTGGTATAATAATATTGTAAACATAAACTGTTTTAATGGAGGTAGAAAAATGACAAAAAAACAGGAATTATTAAAAGAAGCAGAAAGGTTAAATTTGCGGATGCAAAAAGTTTTAGAACAACTAAGACAATTAGAAAAATTAGAACAATTAGAAGTTAAGGAAAGAGATGAGGATTTTGAAGAACTGGAAACGAGGATAATTAAAAGCTTTCTTAAAGATTTAGGATGCAACTATAGTTTAAAAGGATATAAATATGTAGTTGATGCAGTGAAATTAAAATATAAAAATCCAGAATACAAAATAATGAATATTTATAAAATGGTAGCAGATAAATATTCACTAAAATTATGTTCCGTAGAAAGATGCATCAGGTTAGTAAAACAAAATGTTCAGAATACAGAAAATTCGTTGTTTTTGCAACTTTTTGGAGGATATGTAAATAGTAATATGTCAATAACTAATTCAATGTTTATTGGTATTTCTGCAGAATACATATCAGAAATAGTATAGTTTTGTCATAAAAAACGTCACCGGTAATTGGTGGCGTTTTTTGGTGTCAAATTATGTAGAAAAAGCATAAACTATATTAGCTCAATGTTTTTACAAAAGTAGAGGTGATAATATATGAGAGAAATAAAAAGAGGTGATATAGTTAGCAGAAAATCATATAATCATGACATAATGTTTTGTGTAAAAAAAATAATAAAAATCGAAGATAAAAAAAGAATTGCAATTTTGAAAGGGATTGTGGATGTTAGGATTGTGGCAGACGCACCAGTGGAAGATCTTAAGATTGTAAGCAGAGAAGAGCAAATGAAAAGAGAAAAAGATTCAGAAAAAAGAATATTAAAAATCATCGAAAAAGAGAGAATAAGAAAAGAAAATAGAATACAAGAAATTATCTATACAGGTAGGATATTACATTTAGATGGTGATAAGAAATATAGCCAAAAATCAATAATGTATTACAGAAAAATGGGTTTAAATGCGATTGTAAGAAATGTACCAGAATATAAACAACCCAAAGTAGTATACAGATTACTTACTATATATAATCCTGATATAATTGTTATAACACGGTCATGACCGGAATGATAAAACATGGAATTAGATATAAGGATATTTATAATTATAGAAATTCAAAACATTTTATAGAAACCGTAAAAGAAGCAAGGAGATATGATGAAAAACATAATAAAAATTTAGTAATATTTGCAGGAGCATGTCAAAGTTACTTCGAAGCATTAATGGATGCAGGAGCTAATTTTGCCTCATCACCTGCTAGGATATTAATTGATTTTTTAGATCCGCTAATAGTTGCCAAAAGTGTTGCAATAACAGATAAAAATAAATATATAACAATAGATGATTTTGTAGATGAGTTAAGAGACGGAAAAAAGGGAATAAATGGCTTTGGAGCAAAAGGAAAAAGAAATGTAATATTTTTGTAACAAAAATGTAATATAAATGTAACAAAAGAAAACAGAAAACTGGTAGCCATTGAAATAAGTGTGATTCAGGAAAATGACAAGAAAATACACTCTTTGACAAAATCATTTACTGATGTTATATTAAAGACATCTTAAGCAAAGTAGGTGATTTAATGATTTGTAGAAATGACATTTCTAACTTAAAATCAGACATTAACGAAAAAATTGGTCAAAAGATAATTGTTAAAGGTTCATTAGGAAGAAGCAAAGAATTTGCCAAAGAAGGTACAATAGAAAAAGCATACTCAAATCTTTTTGTAGTAAAATATGAGGAAAATGATAGAACAGCTTCATACACATACACAGACTTATTAACAAGAACAGTTGAAGTAGATGTATTTAATGGTGAGGAATACAGTCCACTAGTACCACCATTAGTAGTAGAAAGCAAAAGAAGAAAATTGAAAGAGCAACTAGTTTAGTTGTTCTTTTTTTGCGAAAAATCCCTATTTCTATTGACAGAAAATTTACTATTGTATATTATTTAGGGAGAAAGGTGGTGTTAATATGACAATAAAAGAAGCATTAACAAAAGGAATGATAATCTTAAAAAATAATAATATAGAAACTCCAAAATTAAAGGCAAGATTATTACTTCAATTTATATTAAAAAAAGATAGACAATATTTAATTATTTATGATAATAAAGAAATTGATAAAAAAGAACAATGGGAATATTTTGTTAATATAGAAAAACTTGTAAATGGAATGCCATTACAACATATAACACATACTCAAGAATTTATGAAAATGGATTTTTTCGTTAATGAAAATGTATTAATACCACGCCCAGATACAGAAATACTAGTTGAAGAAGTAATAAAAATAGCAAAAACAATTGATAATCCACAAATTTTAGATTTATGTACAGGAAGTGGAGCAATAGGGATATCAATTGCAAAAAATATACAATCAGCAGAAGTAAGTGCAATTGATATTAGTGAAAAGGCATTAGAAGTGGCAAAGAAAAATGCTAATAATTTACAAGCAAAAGTAAAATTTAAAAAATCAAATTTATTTAACAATATAGGAAAAACAAAATTTGACATAATAGTATCAAATCCACCATATATAAAAAAAGAAGATATAAAACTTTTAAGCAATGATGTTCAAAAAGAACCACAAATAGCTTTAGATGGAGGATATGACGGATTAGATTTTTATAGAAAAATTGCAAATAAAGCAATTGATTATATGAAATTTGAAAGTTATTTATGTTTAGAAATAGGATTTGACCAAAAAGAAGAAGTTATTGAAATATTAAAAAATACCCAATATTATACAGATATATATTGCAAAAAAGATTTATGTGGTAATGATAGAATTATAATTGCTAAAGTTATGTAATACATAACAGGAAGGAGAGAATATGTCATTTTCATCAGAATTAAAAGAAGAAATTAGTAAAACAGAGAATTTATCAAATAAAGAAGCTGTTAAATATGAATTATTAGGTTATTTAATAAGTAGCAATATATCAGAAGAAGACAAAAATATAAAATTCAGTACAGAAAATGAATATAATATAAATAGGTTTTCTAGACTATTAGAAAATATGAAAATAAATAAATATAACATTTCTGTACAAGGAAATTTATTTGTTATAACTGTAAAAAAAGAATATGTTGAAAATGTTATGAATAACCTTTCAGATAACAATATAGAACAAATAAAGTGGATAATTAGAGGTATTTATTTGGGGTCTGGATCAATTAATAATCCTAAAAAAACATATCATCTAGAAATAGGTGTAAAACAAAAAAACAAAGCTGAAAAAATTAAAGAATATTTAATAAAATATAATATAAAAAGTAATATTATTGAAAAAAATAATCAATTTTCAATATATTTAAAAGATGGAGAAGAAATATCAAAATTTTTAGCTCTAATAGGTGCGAACAAATCTGTTTTGAAGTTTGAAGAAATAAGAGTTCAAAGAGAAATGAACAATAAAATAAATAGAATAGTAAATTGCGAAACAGCAAATTTAAATAAAACAATAAATGCGTCAATAGAACAAATAGAAGCAATTAAGCAATTAAAAGCAAATAAAAAATTTGAACAACTAGATAATCCATTAAAAGAGATTGCAGAATTAAGATTAGAAAATCCTAATGCTAGTTTGATTGAATTAGGAAAGATGTTAAAACAACCTGTAGGAAAATCAGGAGTAAATTATAGATTAAAAAAGATATTGGAGATAGCTAATGAAAAATAGAGAGTTAGGAGTATATATACATATTCCATTTTGTAAATGTAAATGCGAATATTGTGATTTTATTTCATATTGCAATAAAGATAATTTGATAGGAGATTATATAGAAGCAGTAAAAAAGGAGATAAGCTTACAAAATATACAATCATATATTAATACTATTTATATAGGTGGTGGAACTCCATCATATATAGATAGTAAGTACATTAAAGAAATTATTAAAGAAATAAAAAAGAAAAATGTACATAAAGGGGCAGAAGTAACAATAGAAGTTAATCCGGGAACTGTAACTGAAGCAAAATTAAAAGACTATAAAGAATGTGGAATTAATAGGATAAGTATAGGTTTACAAACGACACAAGATGAATTATTAAAGAAGATAGGAAGAATACATGATTATGGGCAATTTCTAGAAACATATAATCTTGCAAGAAAAGTAGGATTTAAAAATATAAATGTAGATTTAATGATAGGCTTACCAAATCAAAAAATTATGGATTTAAAAGAGAGTTTAAATAGAATAATAAAATTACAACCAGAGCATATTTCAGTATATTCTCTTATAGTTGAAGAAGGAACTCCAATATCTAAAAAAATTCAAAGTGGTGAATTGGCATTACCAAATGAAAATGAAGAGAGAAATATGTATTGGTATGTTAAAAATACATTGGAATTAAATGGATATAATCATTATGAAATTTCTAATTTTTCTAAAAAAGGATATGAATCTAGACATAATATGAGTTGCTGGAATCAATGTCAATATTTTGGTTTTGGAGTTGCAGCTCATTCATACAGAGATATTACAAGATATTCAAATATTACTGATATAAATGAATATATAAAAAATATACAAAAAGGAAATTTATCTAAAAATAGAATTATTCATGAGATACAAAAAGAAAGTGATACAGAAAAAGAGTATATGTTATTGGGATTGCGAAAGATTGAAGGGGTAAAAATAAATGATTTTAAAGCTAAATTTGTGAAAAATCCAATTTATTTATTTAGAAATGAATTGAAAAAATTATCAGATGAAAATTTGATTGCAGTTGATGCTAATACAATAAGACTTACACCTAAAGGTATTGATTTGGCAAATTTAGTGTGGGAAGAATTTGTTTGATAATTTAATGTATAATCTTGACATAATGTGGAAAACATGAGAAAATATAGGCATTGAAATAATGAAACAGTAGGTGAAAAATGAATAAAAAAGAAATAGAAGCAATCATAGAAGCAATACTATTTTCAGCAGGGCGAATTGTAACACAAGAAGAATTAGTATTAGCTTTAGAATTAGATAAAAATCAAATTGAAGATATAATAAAAGATATGCAAAATGAGTATAAAGAAAGAGGAATAGAAATAAGCAAAGTAGAAAATGGATATCAATTATGTAGTAAAAAAGAATATTATGAATATATATATCCGATTTTAGATAAAAGAACAAAACCAAATTTATCACAAGCAGCTTTAGAAACACTTGCAATAATTGCATATAATCCAAGAGCAACAAGAGCAGAGATAGAAGCTATAAGAGGAGTAAATAGTGATGGAACAATATATAAACTTCTTGATTATGGATTAATAGAAGATGCAGGAAAAGCAGATTTACCAGGAAGACCAACAACATATAAAACAACGGTAGAATTTTTAAAAATGTTTGGATATGAAAATCTAGCAAAATTGCCAGAATTACCAAGATATAAATTGGATTCAAATAGACAAATAATAATTGAGGAATTAATTGAAGCGGAGGCTCCAATGCCGAGCAAACAAAAATAAAGAAATATAATAAATAAAAATGAGAGGTTGAATTATGGGAGATAATAAAAAATTTGTAAAAGAAATAACAAACATTGATGAAGACTTTGCACAATGGTATACAGACATTGTCATAAAAGCAGAATTAGCTGACTATACAGCAACAAAAGGATTTATAGCAATAAGACCATATGGATATGCAATATGGGAAAACATACAAAATTATACAGACAAAAAATTTAAAGAGACAGGAGTAAAAAATACTTCATTCCCTGTTTTAATACCAGAAAGCTTATTAGAAAAAGAAAAAGACCATGTAGAAGGATTTGCACCAGAAGTTGCTTGGGTAACAGAAGCTGGAGGAGAAAAATTAGAAGAAAGATTATGTGTAAGACCAACATCAGAAACAATAATAACAACAATGTATTCGAAATGGTTAAATTCTTGGAGAGAATTACCATTTGTATACAACCAATGGTGTAGTGTATTAAGATGGGAAAAAGAAACAAGACCATTTTTGCGTTCCAGAGAATTTTTATGGCAAGAAGGACATACAATTCATGAAACTGCAGAAGAAGCAAAACAAAGAACAATGCAAATGTTAGAAGTATATGCAGATATAGTAGAAAATCTTTTAGCAATACCAGTAATAAAAGGAAGAAAAACAGAAACAGAAAAATTTGCAGGTGCAGAAGAGACATATACAATAGAGACAATGATGTATGATGGTAAAGCATTACAATCAAGTACTTCACATTACTTTGGACAAAATTTCACAAAACCATTTAATGTTACATTTCAAAATAGAGAAGGAAAACAAGAATATGCATATCAAACATCTTGGGGAATATCAACAAGGGTTATAGGAGCAATAATAATGGCACATGGAGATAATAGAGGATTAAAATTGCCACCAAGAGTAGCACCAATACAAGCTGTAATAGTACCAGTTGCAATGCATAAAGAAGGTGTTCAAGAAAAAGCAGAAGAATTATATGAAACATTAAAAAATAAATTAAGAATGGAAATTGATTTAAGAGATCAAGTTAGTCCTGGCTATAAGTTTAATGACTGGGAAATGAAAGGTGTACCAGTAAGAATTGAAATTGGACCAAGAGACATAGAAAATGGAGAATGTGTATTAGTAAGAAGAGACACTGCTGAAAAGATTACAGTAAAAATATCTGAGCTAGAAACAAAATTAGCAGAATTATTAGAAGAAATTCAACAAAATATGTTTGATACATGTAAAAAGAGAATGGAAGCTAAAACAACAATAGCACATAATATGGAAGAATTTAAAAATAATATGGATAAAGAACAAGGATTTATTAAATCTATGTGGTGCGGAAGTGATGAATGTGAAGAAAAAATAAAAGAACTAACAGGTGCAAAATCAAGATGTATGCCATTTGAACAAGAACATTTAGGTGACACATGTGTATGTTGCGGAAAGAAAGCAGATAAAATGGTTGTTTGGGGAAGACAATATTAATAATTACAATTTGCAGTTAAATTATATGAAATTTAGAAAATTAATAATATATTGTTTTTTATACCTTGGTGTCGCAATCTCCATATATGAAAAACTAGTATGAAGATTGCTCCATATCGCATTCGCTATGCTCATTTGGTCGCTTACGCGGTATTTCAAAACAATATA
The DNA here is from genome assembly GCA_934149155.1 of uncultured Clostridia bacterium. Taxonomy (GTDB): domain Bacteria; phylum Bacillota; class Clostridia; order TANB77; family CAG-508; genus CAG-269. Next base: position 42,232 of record CAKPDZ010000003.1, read on the forward strand.
TTATTAATTTCTAAATATATATTCTTATGAACTATGAATTGGAGTTATGAATATGAATGTTTTGTGAAATCTTCATTAAAATAGTTGTAAAAAAGACAAAAAATTGATATACTTTAAATGATTAATTCTTTAGAGAAAGGAAAGTGATTTTTATGGAAGAAAATCAAGAAGAAAAAAGAGAAGATGTAGTAGAAATCGAAGAAAATACAGAAGGAGCAAATGATGGAATAAAAATATCAAATGATGTAGTAGCAGTAATTGCAGGTGTTGCTGTATCAGAAGTACCTGGAGTAGCAAGTATGTCAGGAGGATTTGCAGGAGGGATTTCAGAAGTACTAAGTGGAAAAAAGAACCTATCAAAGGGAATTAAAGTAGATGCTGGAGAAAAAGATGTAAAAATTGATGTAAACATAATAGTAGAATATGGTTCAAGAATTCCAGACGTAGCATTTGAAATTCAAAATAGAGTAAAAAAATCTGTAGAGAACATGACTGGATTAAAAGTATCAGAAGTAAATGTACATGTTCAAGGAGTAAAAACAGAAAGAGAAGAAAATAACAACGAAGAAAGCGAAGAACAAAACGAAGAATAAATTTATAACAAGAGAGGAAGAAGAAATATGAAATTTTTAGAGAGATTTACATTAATAGTATATTCATTTATAATATTGTTATTATCAGTAATATTAACTTTATTAATATTTAATTGGATAGATTTTAGTATTGTTACAGAAATGGTAAAAGCTTTGATTACAGGAGATTTATCATCAAAAATCACATTGGGAATAAGTATTATATTTATATTATTGTCAATAAAATGTATGTTTTTTGATGAAAAATCAAAAGAGAAAGTAAAAGAAACTCAAGGAGTTTTGCTAAAAAATGAAAATGGTCAATTAATGATTTCAAAAGAATCTATCGATAACATGGTGAAAAACACTGTTATGGGATTTGACAATATAAAACATTGCAATACGAAAGTAGATGTGAATAGTGAAAATCAATTAAGAATAACATTATTTTTAGTAGTAAATGAAAATGTAGTAATAAAAGAACTTGCAAGTAGTTTACAAAGAAAAGTAAAAGAAGATGTAAAAAGAATATCTGACCTAGAGGTTGAAGAAGTAAATGTAAAAGTAACAAGTTTACAAGACAATAAAAAAAGTAAAGAATAGGATGATAGAAAATGGAAGGTTTTAAAGAATTTATCTCTAAATATATAGGAGCTATAATAGGTGTAATTGTTGCTATATTAATATTATGTACAAGATTATATGAATTAATAGTTGCAATTGTACTTATAGTATTAGGTGCATTTGTAGGTAACTATGTTCAAAAAAATAAAGATGAAGTAAAAGACAAATTAAAGAATTTTATAGATAGATTATAATAATGGGAGGAGGAAATACTAGTCTGTAATGGCTAGTATTGCTATAAAAAATGAAACGATCAGCAATTAGAGAGTTAACATTTAGATTGATATATAGTTTAGAAATTCAAAAAGTAGAAGATTTAGAAGAACAAATAGAATTATATATACAATGCAATGAAATTGAAGAAGACGATGCAAAAGAATATATAAAAGATGCAATTTTAGGAATAAAAGAAAATAATATAGAAATACAAGGATTAATAGAAAAAAATCTAAAGGCTGATTGGAAAATAGACAGAATCTCAAAAATAGATTTAAGTTTGTTAAAACTTGCAATATATGAAATAAAATATAAAGAAATACCATATAAAGTGGCAATAAATGAAAGCTTAGAGTTAGCAAAAAAATATGGAGAAGAAACATCTAAAAATTTCATAAATGGAATTTTAGCAAGTGTTGTTAAGGAGATGAACTAATGAAGTATAATGCAGTAACTGTAACACAGTTAAACAAATACTTAAAAGACAGATTTGATGAAGATGAAAACTTAGGAGCAATATTAGTAAAAGGAGAAATCTCCAATTTTAAAAACCATTACACAGGACATCTATATTTTACATTAAAAGACGAAAATTCGTTAATAAAATGTATAATGTTTAAAAGCTATGCTGAAAGGCTAGCTTTTAAACCAAAAGATGGAATGAAAGTAATGGTTTTTGGGTCTGTATCAGTATTTGAAAGAGATGGAGTATATCAAATATATGTAAAACAAATGATGGAAGATGGAATGGGAGACTTACATGAGCAATTTGAAAAATTAAAAGCTCAATTAGAATCAGAAGGATTATTTGATGAAGCACACAAAAAGCCGATTCCATTATATCCAAAAGTAGTAGGAGTATTAACATCACAAACAGGCGCAGTAATAAGAGATATAATAAATGTATCAACAAGAAGAAATCCTAATGTATATATACGATTATTACCAGTTCCAGTTCAAGGTCCTGGAGCGGCAGAGCAGATTGCAGAAAAAATTAAAATAATGAATGATCAAAAATTAGCAGATGTGCTTATAATTGGTAGAGGTGGAGGTTCATTAGAAGACCTATGGCCATTTAATGAAGAGATAGTTGCAAGAGCGATATATCAATCTGAATTACCAATAATATCAGCAGTTGGACATGAAACAGATTTTACAATTGCAGATTTTGTTGCAGACTTAAGAGCACCTACACCATCAGCTGCTGCAGAGTTGGCTGTTCCTGATGTGTATGAATTAAAACAAAAAATAAACAATTACAAAAATAGGTATAGATTAGCTTTAAAAAAGAAAATAGAACTAATGAAACTAAGATATGAAAAATGTATGAAATCAAGAGTATTTACAGATTCTATGAGAAAAATTAGAGATATGGATGTTACATTAGATTCTTATGTTCAAAGATTAGAAAATAAAGTAAAGATAATACAAAAAGATAATAAATCATCATATGTAGAATTAGTAACTAAATTAGATGCATTAAGTCCGTTAAAGACATTGTCTAGAGGTTATTCTTTAACAGAAAAAGATGACAAAATTGTTAAAAGTGCAAATGAGTTAAATAAAAATGATAAGGTGAAATTGAAATTTCATGATGGAGAAAAAGATGCATTAATTTGTTAATGGGAGATTCCCAAGAAAGGATGAAAGTATGAAGAACCAACAACATATACTAACATTAATAATTGTATTAGCAGTAATAGGAATTGCAGTTTTAGTTTGTTCAATTATATATGATGAAAAAATAAAAGATAATAAAAAGGCAGTAGAAACAATAAGTCAACCAGAAAATGAAGAGAAAATAGAAGAAAGTTTACCAATTGATGAAGAAGATAATACTGTTGATACTGAAGAATCACAAGATGATTATGTAGGAGAGGAAGAAAAAGAATCTCAAGAGCAAGTAAAAGAAGAACAAAAAGAATCAAAACAGACTGATGATGAGAAGGCTATAGAACTTGCTAAAAAAGAGTGGGGAGATGATGATTCTGTATCATTTAGTATAGAGGAGAAAAAGGATACAAAAATCTATGTTGCAGTTAAAAGTGATGCAACTGTAATTCAGTGGTATGAAGTTAATACTAGTGATTGGACAATAAGCGAGTATTAAGAAAGGAATGAAAAAATGAGTAAAGATAATTTTGAAGAATCAATGAAAAAGCTAGAAAATATAGTTACAGAATTAGAAAATGGAAATTTGAATTTAGATGAATCAGTGCAAAAGTTTGAAGAAGGCATGAAAATAGCAAAACAATGTAACAATATTTTAGAAGATGCAGAAAAGAAGATAACTATACTTCTAGAAAAAGATGGAGAATTAAAAGAAGAAAATTTTGAAACAGAGTAGACAAAAGAGGGGAAAAGATAATGAATAATTTGCAATTAGCAGTAACAAATAAATATTTATATGTGCCATTTTTACTATGGCTTTGCATACAAATTTTTAAAGTGATTTATGATTTAGTAACGACTAAAAAATTTAATTTTAAAAGAATAATTGGAGCTGGAGGTATGCCAAGTTCACATTCTGCAGTTGTTACATGTTTAGCTACATTAGTTGGAAAAGCTGAAGGAACAGATAGTATAATGTTTGCAATGGCTACAATATTTGCATTAGTAGTAATGTATGATGCTGCAGGAGTTAGAAGAGCTGCTGGAAAACAAGCACATTTATTAAATAAAATTATAGAGACACCAGGACTTACAGGAGTTGAAGTTCAAGAAAGATTGGTAGAAGTATTAGGACATACACCATTACAAGTTATAGTTGGAGCAACTCTTGGAATTGTTGTAGGTATATTGGCTTAAATATTATTTAGAATATAAGAAAATACTAAGTGAACAAATTTCTTAGAAAGGACTGTGATAAAAATGACAGACATTGAAATTGCTAAAAATACAGAACTAAAGAAAATAACAGAAATTGCAGGGAAATTAGGAATTACAGAAGACGAAATAGAAACATATGGAAAATATAAAGCTAAAATTTCTGGTAAATTATATAAAAAGATAAAAAATAAAGAAGATGGAAAATTGGTATTAGTAACAGCAATGAGTCCAACACCTCTAGGTGAAGGCAAAACAACAATATCAATATCAATTGCAGATGGACTTAGAAGAATTGGAGAAAATTCAATACTTGCATTAAGAGAGCCATCATTAGGACCTGTATTTGGAGTAAAGGGAGGAGCAACAGGAGGCGGATATGCTCAAGTTGCACCAATGGAAGATATCAACCTTCATTTTACAGGAGATATTCATGCGATAACATCTGCAAATAATTTATTATCAGCAATGATAGATAATCATATTTATCATGGAAATGAATTAGGCATTGAAAAAGTAGTATGGAAAAGATGTGTAGATCTAAATGATAGACAATTAAGAAAAGTAAATACAGGGCTATCAGGAGAAAGCAAAATAGTTCCAAGAGAAGATGGTTTTGACATAACTGTAGCATCAGAAGTAATGGCAATTTTGTGCTTAGCTGAAGATATAGAAGATTTAAAAACAAGATTAGGAAATATTGTTATAGGATATAATAAGAAGGATGAACCTGTTTTTGCAAAAGACTTAAAAGCAGAAGGGGCAATGACAGTTTTATTAAAAGATGCAATAAAGCCTAATCTAGTACAAACTTTAGAACATACACCTGCTATTATACATGGAGGTCCATTTGCAAATATAGCACATGGATGTAATTCAATAATTGCAACAAAAACTGCAATGAAACTTGCTGATTATACGATTACAGAGGCTGGATTTGGGGCAGACTTAGGGGCAGAAAAATTTTTAGATATCAAATGTAGAAAGGCAAATATCAAGCCAGATGTTGTGGTATGTGTGGCTACAATTAAAGCTTTAAAATATCATGGTGGAGCTTCAAAAGAAAGTATCTTAGAAGAGAATATGTCAGCATTAGAAAAAGGAATGAACAATCTATATAGACATATTGATAATATTAGAGGAAAATTTGGTTTAAATATTATTGTTGCAATTAACAAATATAATACAGATCAAGAGAAAGAACTAGAATATGTTCAAAATGAGCTTGCTAAAAGAGAGATAGTCTCAAGTGTAGTAGAGAGCTGGGCTAAAGGTGGAGAAGGTGCAATTGATATATCTAAAAAGATTGTAGAAATTGTAAAAGATAAGCCAGAAAGATTTGAATATATATATGATTTAAATGAAACTATAGTAGAAAAAATTAATAAAGTTGCTATGAAGATTTATGGTGCAAAAGGTGTAATATATCCAGAAGAAGTTACTAAAAAGATAGAAAAGATTGAAGAAATGGGATATGGAAATTTACCAGTTTGCATAGCAAAAACACAATATTCATTTTCAGATAATGCAAAGAATTTAGAATGTGATGAACCATTTGAAATAAATATTAGAGATGTTGAATTAAAGGCTGGAGCTGGATTTATAGTAGTGCTAGCAGGTAAAATTATGACTATGCCAGGACTACCTAAAATACCATCTGCTGAAAATATTGATATCGATGAAAATGGAGAAATTGTTGGGATTTTTTAAAAGCAAAAGTAAATTAAGGAACAATTTTTTTAAAAAAAACTTGACAATGACGAGAATAGTGTGTAAAATATAGCGTATAATAAATGAAAAACAAGAAATTAAATAAAAAGTTTGCGTTAAAACAATGCAAAGCTATTAGAAGAAATGGAAAGAGAAAAAGGGTCACCGGCTGAAAGCCCTTTACAGTCAACCTAATAAGTGAAACACATTGGAGCAAAAAAGTAAGATAAAAAGAGGAAAATTTAGTTTATGAATTTTCAAGCTGGGTGGCACCGCGGAATTGATTCGTCCCTGCATTAATAAGAAATTATTAATGCAAGGGCGAATTTTTGATTTTGCACAGATGGGACCGGTTCTCTAATGTGCAAAATTAAAATGCACAGCAGAGAACCGGTCCCATCTGTGCAAATAACGCAACTTTTGGAAGAAAAGAGGTAAATATGGAAGAATATAGAACACATAGTTGTAATGAAATAAGTTTAGAAGATGTAGGAAAAAAAGTAAGAATCGCAGGATGGGTAGAAACAATAAGAGACTTTGGAGGATTAGTATTTTTAGATATTAGAGATATGTATGGAATAACACAAGTTGTAACTTCTGGAAAAACAGAAGATGTAGATTTTGCATCACATATTCCAATTGAATCAACTGTTACAGTTTATGGAACAGTTCGTAAACGTGATGAAGAAACTATCAATACAAAAATCAAAACAGGTCTTGTAGAAATTCGTATAGAAGAAATTAAAGTATTAGGAAAAAGAACTAAAAATTTACCATTTGAAGTAAACGAAAATCAAGAAGTTCGTGAAGATCTAAGACTTAAATATAGATTTTTAGATTTAAGAAGTGAGAAGCTAAAAAATAATTTAATATTAAGAGCAAATGTAATTCAATTTTTAAGAAGTCAAATGATAGAACAAGGATTTTTAGAAGTACAAACTCCGATTTTGACAAGTTCGTCACCAGAAGGAGCAAGAGACTATTTAGTACCAAGCCGTTTACATCCAGGAAAATTCTATGCATTACCACAAGCACCACAACAATTTAAACAATTGCTTATGGTATCTGGAATAGATAAATATTTCCAAATAGCACCATGCTTTAGAGATGAAGATGCTAGAGCAGATAGAGCTCCAGGTGAGTTTTATCAACTTGATATGGAAATGAGTTTTGCAACACAAGAAGATGTATTTAAGGCAATAGAACCTGTAATTTACAATACATTTAAAAAATTTTCTGATAAAGAAATTTCATCTGCTCCATTTAAAAGAATAACATATAAAGAAGCAATGATTAAATACGGTTCAGATAAGCCAGACTTAAGAAATCCATTATTCATAATTGATTTGTCAGAATTCTTTAATAAATGTACATTCAAACCATTTATAAATAGAACAGTAAGAGCTATAAAAGTAAATGGACATATGTCAAAAGGATTCCATGAAAAAATGCTAGGTTATGCTATGTCAATTGGAATGGGAGGACTTGGATATTTAGAAGTTCAAGAAGATTTGTCTTTTAAAGGACCGATAGACAAATTCATTCCAGAAGAATTGAAAAAAGAATTATTAAAAATTGCAGAATTGAAACAAGATGATACAATATTCTTTATTGCAGACAATGAAAAGAGAGCAACAGAACTAGCAGGACAAATTAGAACTGAACTTGCAAAAAGATTAGAGTTAATAGATAATAGTAAATTTGAATTTTGTTGGATAGTAGACTTCCCGATGTTCGAAATTGATGAACATGATAAAATTCAATTTAGTCATAACCCTTTCTCAATGCCTCAAGGTGGATTAGACGCATTAGAAAATCAAAATCCATTAGATATTTTAGCATATCAATATGATTTAGTATGTAATGGAATAGAATTATCTTCAGGAGCTGTAAGAAACCATGATATTAATATTATGCTAAAAGCATTTGGAATGGCAGGATACACAGAGGAAGAAGTAAGAACAAAATTCGGAGCATTGTATACAGCATTTCAATTTGGAGCTCCACCACATGCTGGAATTGCACCTGGAGTTGACAGAATGCTAATGTTATTAACTGATTCTGAAAGTATAAGAGAAGTTATTGCATTCCCTTTAAGTAGCAAAGCAGAAGATTTAATGATGGGAGCACCAGGAAATGTAAACAAAGATCAACTTAGAGATGTACACATAAAAATAGATATTAAAAAATAAGATGAATAAGAACCTCTAACTTAGAAATACTAATAGTACTTTTAATAGGAGGTTTTTATGTATAATTTTAGAACGGATTTAGCCTTAGAGAGAAGAGATATTTATAAAAAGGCAAATAATTTAAAACAAATTGATGGTGTAGAAAGTACAGAAGAAGAAATAAATGAAAAACTCAAAGTAACAAGAGTTAAAATTACAAATCAAAATGGAGAAAAAGCAATAGGAAAGCCTATAGGAAATTATGTAACAATAGATGTTAAAAAACTGAAAATAGCAGAAGATGAAGATATTCAAAAAGCTTCAGACATAGTTGCAAATGAGCTAAGGAAAATAATAGATATCCATACAGATAAGCAAGGAGACATACTAGTGGTGGGATTAGGAAACATATATGTAACGCCAGATGCATTAGGACCTAAAGTAATAAATGAAATAGATGTTACAAGACATATAATAAAATATTTACCGCAATATGTTGATGAAGGAACAAGACCAGTCAGTGCAATATCTCCAGGTGTTTTAGGAACTACAGGAATTGAAACAGTAGAAATTTTGAAAGGTATTGTAGATAATATTCATCCTAAACTATTAATCGTAATAGATGCATTAGCATCTAGGAGCATTGATAGAATAAGTAGTACAATTCAGATTTCTGATACCGGAATTGTTCCAGGAGCAGGTGTTGGAAATACTAGACAAGAAATTAGTAAAAATACATTAGGAATACCTGTTGTAGCACTTGGGATTCCAACAGTTGTAGAACTTGCTACTCTTGTGTCAGATGGTATTGATATTTTTATTGATAGATTACAGGAAAAAGCGGAGTCTAATGAATATTTAAATAAGCTTCAGCAAAATGATAAGTATGAAGAGGTTAAAGAGGCTCTTAATGTTGGCGATTATAATATGATTGTTACTCCTAAAGAGATTGATGATTTGATTGAGAATATGAAAGATATTGTGGCTAGAGGTATTAATTTTGCTGTGTAAATATTTTTCTTATTTGATCTGAAATAACTCACACTTAAAAGCAAATATAATCTTTGCATTGTGCTACTCGGCTTATTACAAACAGTAAGAAATTCTAATTTATTTTGTGGCACCCTTCCACTCTCGTGAACTCTTTCCACAAAATTGCATAGAATTTCTAGATGTTTTCCATGCACATTCGTAACTTCATTTAAAGATTATATTTGCTTTTAGGTGTGACTTTTAATAAATAATTAAGAAAAATATATAGTAAAAAAAATATAATAATGCTATAATAAGACCATACAAAATGAGTATGGTCTTTTTTATAAACGAAAATAAAAGGGAAGGAGAGAAGAAACTAGATGCCAGAAAGAATAGAAATAACAAAAATGAAGCAAAACTCAGAAAATAGAGAATATGTAATAGAAAATGTAAAACAAGAAGGAGCATTATTAGAATTTGCAAGTGAAGAACTAAGAGATGATAAAGAAGTCGTATTAGAAGCAATACATAACAACCCAGAAGCACTAGAATTTGCAAGTGACAGATTAAAAGGAGACAGACAAGTAGTATATGACTCTGTTAGTAAAGTAGGATGGACATATTGTTATGCACAAGAAAATTTATTAGAAGATAAAGAACTATTAATGTCAGGTTTAAAAGTAACAGGACAAATATTATATTATGCAGCGCCAGATATGAGAGATGATAAAGATGTTGTAGAGGAAGCCGTGGAAAACAAACCGATTATAATCAAATATGCGAGTGGCAGACTTAGAGAAGATAAAGAGATTGGCTTGAATGCAATGAAAGTTAATAAAAAATGTTATGAATTTTTAGGACCAAATTTAAAACAAGATGAAGATATATTGAAAATAAAAAATGGTGAAATAGAATAGAACAAAAAAGTACCATTCTTGGGACAAAACAGAACCGGTCCCAAATGTGCAGTGAGCAAAACAGAACCGGTCCCAAATG
>CAKPDZ010000004.1 GCA_934149155.1 uncultured Clostridia bacterium
TAAAGCCATTATAACATTTTCTATTTAAAATATATTTAAGGGGAAATTCGGGGGAAAACTTGAAACCCATCTCCCAAATCCCTTGATATATAACCACTTTAAAAAACTAAAGGTACGATTCGTAGCCTTGCATTCTATCCAGCTAAACTACGAGCGCATCTTAATAATATCTATTATACTGTTATTTTGGTAATTTTTCAAGTTTTTTATGAAATTTTTTATGCTTTTGTACAAAAAAAGTGGCTTTCGCCACTTTTTATTCCTTTTTTTAATACATTCCGCTCATTCCATTATCAATTTCATGATTGTTTCCGCATCCGCAACCTTTAGTCTCTGGAGCATCTGTTACCAAACTTTCTGTTGTTAATACCATTGCTGCAATTGATGCTGCATTTTGTAATGCGCTTCTTGTAACTTTTGTTGGATCTACAATTCCTGCTTTCTTCATATCAACATATTCTTCTTTATCTGCATCAAATCCGAAACCTTTTTCTGCTTTCTTTACTCCTTCTAGTACAACAGCTGGTTCAAGTCCTGCATTTCTTGCAATTTGTTTTACTGGCTCTTCAAGTGCTTTTAATACAATTTCAGCACCTAATTTTTCTCCACCAGTCAAAGATTTAGCTATTTTTTCTACTGATGGCATGATATTTACATATGTTGTTCCTCCACCAGCTACAATTCCCTCTTCTACTGCTGCTTTTGTTGCTGATAATGCATCTTCAATTCTTAGCTTTTTGTCTTTCATTTCTACTTCTGTTGCAGCTCCAACTCCAATTACTGCAACTCCTCCAGCAATTTTAGCTAGTCTTTCTTGTAAATTTTCTTTATCAAATTCACTCTTTGTTTCTTCTATTTGAGCTTTTATTTGTTTTACTCTAGCTGAAATTTTTTCTTTATCTCCTGCACCATCAACAATTATTGTATTTTCTTTTTGTACCTTAATTTGTTTTGCTCTACCTAATTGTTCAATTTGTGTATCTTTTAATTCCATTCCAAGGTCTTGTGATATAACTTCTCCACCTGTTAAGATTGCCATATCTTCTAACATTGCTTTTCTCTTATCACCAAATCCAGGTGCCTTAACTGCCACAACATTTAATACTCCTCTTAGTTTGTTTAATATTAATGTTGATAATGCTTCACTTTCGATATCATCACATACAATTACTAATTTTCCTGATGATTGCATTAAGTTTTCTAGTAATGGTAGTATTTCTTGAATATTGCTTATTTTTCTGTCTGTTATTAATATATATGGATTGTCTATTATTGCTTCCATTTTTTCTGTATCTGTTACCATATATGGAGATACATATCCTTTATCAAATTGCATTCCTTCTACTACATTTAGTTCTGTTTGTGATGTTTTTGATTCTTCAATTGTTATTACACCATCTTTTGATACTTTTTCCATTGCATCTGCAATTAACTCTCCTACTTCTGCATTATTTGCAGATATACTTGCTACTCTTGCTATATCTTCTTTGCCATTTACTGGTGATGTTATATTTTTTAATTCTTTAACAGCTACATCTACAGTTTTTTCTATTCCTCTTTTAATTGCCATTGGGTCAGCTCCTGCAGCAACATTTTTTACCCCTTCTTTTATCATTGCTTGTGCTAAAACTGTTGCTGTTGTAGTTCCATCTCCTGCAACATCATTTGTTTTTGTTGATACTTCTTTTACTAAACGAGCTCCCATGTTTTCGAATTTATCTTCTAATTCAATTTCTTTTGCTATTGTTACACCATCATTTGTAATTAATGGTGCTCCATAACTTTTGTCTAATACTACATTTCTTCCTTTTGGTCCTAATGTAACTTTTACTGTGTCTGCTAATTTATTGACACCTTCTAATAAAGATTTTCTTGCTTCTTCTCCAAATTTAATTTGCTTTGCCATATTAATCATTCCTTTCTCTTAAATTATTTTACTATAGCTAGTATATCTTCTTCTCTTAAAATAATGTAATCTTCACCTTCATATTTTACTTCTGTTCCTCCATATTTGCTTACTACTACATTATCTCCTTTTTTTACTTCCATTTCTTCTCTTTTTCCATCTATTAATCTTCCTGGTCCTACTTCTATAACTTCTGCTATTTGTGGCTTTTCTTGTGCTGAACTTGCTAAGATTATTCCACTTCTTGTAGTTTCCTCACTTTCTTTCATTTTTACCAATACTCTGTCTGCTAATGGTTTTATCATAAATATTACCTCCTTTATTTTGGCTAACTTTTATTATTAGCACTCTTTTATATTGACTGCTAATAATATATACCCATTTTTTCTCATTGTCAATAGCTTTATTCAATTTTCACAAAAAGTTCACATTTGCATTCAAATTATTTTATGCCATATCTCTATATATTAGAACCAAAAACCAAAATATTTGCTAATTGCATATATTTATGATATAATTCGAATTACAATGTAATTTGTACAAAAAATTTTAAGGAGGACACAAAAATGAGTATATCTACTCGGGAGTTTGAAACAACAATGAAACTTATGGGAGCAGAACGGCAACATTCAAATAGTTTATCTGTTTCAAGCTTTAAGCTTGGTACTACAAAATTAGTACATTGTGGTGGTAATTATGCAACATACAAAGATGATATGCTGTCAAGAGAAATTGTAGACAATGCCATTCAGATTCTTGGCACAAAACAGAGAGACATTCTCTGGAATGAAATTCATTCTACTAAAGGTTTGGTTGTCTTAGTGTTGTTATTAAAAGGTGAGTATAATAAAGAAATCTTTAATTTTTTTATTGACAAAATTTATAAAGAACTTTTTAATAACTCATTATTACAAAAACAGTATTCAACAGCACTGGATACAACTTCACCAAAGTCAAACATTTTTGAAAACTTGCTCATGCAGTATGATAAAGTAATAAATCCTTATTGCTCATTGTCATCAGTAAAACCAGCATCTGATTATTTAGACCAGTTAAAATTGGATTTAACTTTTAATTCCAGTTCTATGGAATTACCAAATATAAAAGTTAACTCAACAACCAAACTGGGAACTACGGCAGAATTTACCTCTTCACCATTTCAGATTGCATATTATGCAGAATACTTGAATGATGAATCAACAGAAACTTATACTGGATATAAATCCTTTAAGCACACTTATATATTTGATTATAACGGCACCTTGTTAGATGAATTTTTAATGATTAATATTCATTCACCTAATGAAGACACAAGTTTAAGTGTAAACTTAAATAAAGACTTAATCTGGTCATCAGACAATCCTGCAGTACCATTAAAAGATGCTCACATGGACTTATTAATTAGTTATCTTGAAGAATGTATTTCAAGAATAACAAAATGTATTACAAGTAATATTATTTAAGTTTTCTTTTTAGAGTTTAAAAGAGACACCCTACATAGGGTGTCTTTCTATTATTTTACTTCTTTTGCAGCTTTTACCAATCCAACAAATAATGGTGCTGGTTTATTAGGTCTTGATTTTAATTCTGGATGAAATTGACCTGCTATAAAATACGGATGTTTTCTATATTCCACAATTTCAACTAATTTTCCATCTGGAGAAGTTCCAGAACATATTAGTCCCGCTTCTTCTAATCTTTCTTTATATTCATTATTATATTCATATCTATGTCTATGTCTTTCTGAAATTTTTTCTGCCCCATACAATTCTTTTGCTAAAGTTCCATCTTTTAATATACATGGATATGCACCTAAACGCATTGTTCCACCTTTTTTATCCACTCCAATTTGCTCATCCATAATATGAATTACTGGGTTTGCTGTTGTCTCACTAAATTCTGCTGAGTTAGCATCTTTTAGACCTAATACATTTCTTGCAAATTCTACAACAGCCATTTGCATTCCCAAACATATGCCTAAAAATGGTATATTGTTTTCTCTGGCATATTTTATTGTCTCTATCTTTCCTTCAATTCCTCTATTTCCAAAACCACCTGGAACTATTATTCCTTGAAGTCCTTTTAATTTTTCTGCAACATTTTCTGCATTAACTGTTTCGCAGTCAATTAATTTAATATTTACCTTTACATGATTTTCAAATCCTGCATGGTGTAAGCTTTCTATTACTGATAAATATGAATCTTCTAATTTTATATATTTTCCTACAATTGCAATATTTACAGCTTTATCTCCTATTTTTCTTACATTGTCAATCATTTTTTGCCATTCCGTATTATCTGGTACATATCTATCTAATCTCATATGATTACATACTTCCCTTGCTAGTCCCTCTTCTTCAAGCATTAGAGGCACAGCATATAAATTGTCTGCTGTTTTATTCTGTATTACACTACTTTTTCTTACATTACAAAATAGTGCTAATTTTTCTCTTATTGTATCTGGTATATCCTGTTCTGTTCTACATACTAATATGTCAGGTTGAATTCCTAAACTTTGTAATTCTTTTACTGAATGTTGTGTTGGTTTTGATTTTATTTCATTTGAACCAAATATGTATGGTAATAATGTTACGTGAATGTATATAACATCTTCTGGATTTTTTTCAAGTCCTACTTGACGTATTGCTTCTATTATTGATAATCCTTCTATATCTCCTACTGTTCCTCCAACTTCTGTTATTACTATGTCTGTATCTGTGTTTTCGAAACTATAGATTTTTTCCTTTATTTCGTTTGTTATATGTGGGATTACTTGTACGGTTTTTCCTAAGTAATCTCCTTTTCTTTCTTTTTCTATTACTGATGAATATATTTTTCCCATTGTTACACTTGAATTTTTTGTTAAATTTTCATCTATAAATCTTTCGTAATGTCCCAAATCTAAATCTGTCTCTGCTCCATCATCTGTTACAAAGACTTCTCCATGTTCATATGGACTCATTGTTCCTGGGTCTACATTTATATATGGGTCAAATTTTTGTATTGTTACTTTATACCCTCTATTTTTTAATAGCCTTCCTAATGATGCTGCTGTTATTCCTTTTCCTAGTCCTGATACTACTCCTCCTGTTACAAATACATATTTTGTGTTCATTTTTTCCTCCTATTTACCTCTTTTGCAGTAATAAGTGTAATTTTCACTAAAATAAAAAAATAGATTAAAATAAAAACTGCAAATTCGGTTTTTTTTTAATCTACTTTTTTATATTAACATTTTTCGGATAATTTGTCAACATTTTTATGTAGCCTTCACATTTCAATTATCCTTCTAAACTGATCATCGCTATATTTTTTTATATTTAAAATATTTAACATGTCATACTTATTTATTACTTTTTCAAAATATTCTTTTATATCTTCTTTATTTATTATATTATTTGAATTTTCAGAAAGTAGTAAGCCTTTTCTTGCATTTATCCATGGTGTTTCATAATGTGACATTTTCTCTAAAGCTTTTCCATTATAATACCCAAAATATTTTACAACTGCATTTAAAATCACTCTTTTCTCGTCTACTATAATATCTTCTATATCTATAATAATATTGGCTGATTTAAACTCTTTGTATTTTTCATAGATTTCATTTGAGCTAATTTCTTCTCCACATTTTTTACAATATCCCATCAATCTTTTATAATTATACTTTTTCCCTTTAATTTCAATATTATCATTAATTTCTTTTATTTCATATTCAACTAAATTATTGCACTTTTCACAAAAACCTTTATCCATAATAAATTCACCACCTTATAAAAATAACTTTTTAATATTTTTCTCCTGCTTATGAAATGAAACTACCACTATAAAATCCCTTTCCTTTTTAGTAATCTTTATATATACTTCTACATTTTCTATTGTTCCCCAGTTATCTAATTCATACTCTCTGCAAAAAAAATATAACCTTTCTTGTGGATTATTATAATTATCTGCCGAATAACAAAAATCATTTGCCTCTAATTTTATTAACATCTGCTTTTGTTTATTCTTAGTTAATCTATATTTTTCTTCCTGTTTCAGTATCAATTAATACCATTTAATTATTTTTTTATGATTTGTCAACTTTTTTGATACTTTTATCTGCACTATTTATTTTATTATCTGTTAATCTACAAAAAAAGAAGCCATCTTCTGACTTCTTCTATTCTCCGATTGGAATATATTTTTTCTCTTCGATTTTCTTTTCTGGTTCCTTTGGAAATTCTATTGTTAGAATACCATTTTTAAAGTTTGCTTTTATCTCTTCTTCATTTACATTTTCTCCAACATAGTAACTTCTTGAACACATTCCAGAAAACCTTTCTCTCTTTAAGTATTTAGCATGTTTATCTTCTTTTTCTTCATTCTTTTCTGCTGATACTGTTAAATAACCCTCATGTAATTCTATTTTTATATCTTCTTTGTCATATCCTGGTATATCAATCTCTAAAAAATATTTTCCATCTTTTTCTTTTAAATCGGTTTTCATCAATTTACTTTCTTTTTCTGTGAAAAATGCATCAGGTAAAACCTCATCCCAAAAATCTAATCCATTTCCATTTCTTCTTGGTATCATCATCATAATACATTACCTCCTTATATTTTATGTGTTGACACCTTTTTCGGTAGCACATATAAATAGTAAATTTATTTTTTCCTATTTACATTCTTATTATACATCTGTTTTTAGCATTGTCAATAGTAGAGTGCTAAAATTCACAAAATTTTCACATAAAAAAACTGTCATTATTGACAGTTTTTCTTAAATTTAAATTGTATTGCATACATTACCAAAGAAAATATTGTTGCAAGTATTGCTAAATAATATAAATACAAATCTATTCTAAATGATATATTAAAATGGAATTGATTTATCAGCAATGAACATACTATTGCTAAATAAAACAATACTGTTGCAAGTTTTCCATACCATTTACTATATACAACTACATCTTCTTTTTTATACATCAATGATGCTGATATAATCATAACACATTCTTTAATAAATACTATCGCAAATATCCACCAAGGTAAAATCTTTAATATAGCAAGTGATAATAATAAAGACATTTGGGTAAGTTTATCTGCAAGAGGATCTATTAACTTTCCTATATCAGTAATATAATTATATTTTCTAGCAATATATCCATCTAATATGTCTGTTATTGCTGAAATTGTAAATATTATTATTGTTGCTAAAAAATCCTCATTTACTACAGATGTAAATATAAATGGTATTAATATAAAACGTATAATTGTTAGAATATTGGGTATATTTTCTTTTTTCATTAATTTATTTCCTTTCAAGACTAATTTACATCAAACTTTAAATTTTCATTTTCAAAATTTACTGTAATGTTTTGTCCTTCATGTACTTCATTTCTTAAAATCATTTCAGATATTTCATCTTCAACATATCTTTGAATTGCTCTTCTTAATGGACGTGCTCCAAATTTTAAGTTTGTTCCTTTTTCAAGTATAAATTCCTTAGCAGATTCTGAAACTTCTAAAGTCATATTCTTTTCTGCCAAAGCTTTTTTTGTATCTTTAAGCATTAGTTCTACAATCTGTATTAATTCTGGTTTTGTTAATGAATCAAATACAATTATTTCATCAATTCTGTTTAAAAATTCTGGTCTAAATACTTGTTTTAAATTTTCTTCAATTTTGCTTGTATCTACTGTTTGTTTAGCAAATCCAATTGAATTATTATTTAAATTTGAACCTGCATTTGATGTCATTATTATTATTGTATTTTGAAAACTTACTGTGTTTCCTTGTGAATCTGTTAGTTTTCCATCATCAAGTACTTGTAATAATATATTAAATACATCTGGATGTGCTTTTTCAATCTCATCTAATAATATTATTGAATATGGTTTTCTTTTTACCTTTTCTGTAAGTTGACCTGCATCTTCATATCCTACATATCCTGGAGGTGCACCTATTAATTTTGCAGTAGAATGACTTTCCATATATTCAGACATATCTACTCTGATTATTGAATCCTCTGATCCAAACATTTCATATGCTAAGCTTTTTGCTAATTCTGTTTTTCCTACACCTGTTGGACCAACAAATATGAATGATGGTGGTCTTTTTGTACTTTGTAATCCTGCACGATTTCTTCTTATTGCACGTGATACTGCACTTACTGCTTTATCTTGACCAATTACTCTTGTATGAAGATTTGTTTCTAAGTTTAATAATTTTTGTGTTTCTGCTTCTGTTATTTTCTTAACAGGAATTTTAGTCCAACTTTCAATTACTTGCGCTATATCTTGTGTTGTAAGATTCTTTAATTGAATTGTACTATTTAATTTATCTATTTCTTCAATTAATTTACATTCTTTTGTTTTTAAATCTGCCGCTTTTTGATAATCTTCTGTTGAATCAGCTTGTGCTGCATTTTCTTTTTGTGATTGAACTTCTGCTAATTCTTGTTTTAGCATTTCTAATCTAAATAGCTCTTTATTTTCTAAGTTTATTCTTGAACATGCTTCATCAAGTATATCAATTGCTTTATCAGGCAAAAATCTGTCATGTATATACTTTTCTGACATTACAACTGTTTGTTTTATAATATCATTAGAAATTTTCACTTTATGATATTCTTCGTAATATTTTTTTATTCCTTCTAGAATTTTTATAGATTCATCAACATTTGGTTCTTCTACTAATACTTGTTGAAATCTTCTTTCTAATGCAGAATCTTTTTCTATATATTTTCTATATTCTTTTAATGTTGTTGTACCAATTAATTGAATTTCTCCATTTGATAATGATGGTTTTAAAATATTTGCCGCATTCATTGAATGCTCTCCATCACCAGCCCCTATGATGTTATGAATTTCGTCTATTACAAGAATTATATTTCCAAATTCTTTACATTCTTCAATTATTCCTTTCATACGAGCTTCAAATTGTCCTCTAAATTGTGTTCCTGCAACAACTGCTGTCATATCTAATAAATATACTTCTTTATTTAACAACTTTGCAGGCACATTATTATTAGCTATTTTGATAGCAAGACCTTGTGCTATTGCAGTTTTACCAACACCTGGCTCCCCTATTAAACATGGATTATTTTTGGTACGTCTATTTAAAATTTGGATAACTCTTTGAATTTCCTTATCACGTCCAATTACCATATCAAGTTCATTATTTTTAGCTTTTTGTGTAAGATTTGTTCCGTAAGTATCTAAGTATTTTTTCTTCTTTTTAGTTGGTTTCTTTTCTACTTTAACTTTTTGTCTTCCATTACCTGTAGATTCCTCTTCACTACTTGTTTGTTTTCTTGGAACTATACTAGCAAATATTGAACCGATTGGAATACCTAAAGGATTTGCACCATTTTCTTCTCCCTCTTCTTCATCATATCCTTCTAAATCTTCTGGATCAAAATCTTCCATTCCTTCTAGATTTTCAAGTTTTAAATTTGAAGACAAATCTTTAAATAAACCTTCCAATTGTTTTGACATAGCTGACATATCTATATTATTTAATGGTGGCACATTATTATTTTGATTATTATTGTTCTGATTTTTATTAGATGCTGTTTTTTCAGGAACATCAATGCCTCTTTTTATAGCACAATCACGACATAACCCTTCCATAGATGATACACCATTCTCTATTTTATTTATAAAAATTTCTGCATTATTCTTATTGCAATCTGAACATAACATATATTAATTTTCCTCTTTTCTTTAATTTAATATTATATATCATACATTAATTTTCCCAAATAGTCAATAGAAAATGCATTTTGGGACTAGACAAAAAATTAATTTTGTGTTAAGATATTTAAGATGTTAAGCAACTAGCAAAAACACACATTAATTTTTATGCAAGGAAAAAATAAAAATGCCCGAATGGCGGAACTGGCAGACGCACACGACTCAAAATCGTGCGGGAAACCATGTGGGTTCGAGTCCCACTTTGGGCACCAGAAATAAAGAAACACAGATTTTTCTGTGTTTCTTTGTTTTTGATTTTTAATGTGGGACTCGAAAAGGAGGTTGCCAAGTTTCGAGCAGGTCTGGAGCCTGCCGAAACGAAGGTAAAAATAATCTTGTAGATTGTTTTTCCGACGCGGGTTGTACAGTCCCACTTTGGGTCCAAAATTTTTCCGAACTTTTTTCGGTTTTATATTGGATGAATAAGTTGCTTTTTTCTGTAAATTGTGCCACAATTATATTGTAACAATTTTTTGTTGCCTTTGAAAAAATACTTTTCGGAGGCACAGTCCTCCGAACAATTACAAGGAGGAATAACTATGACAGTAAGCAATCAGCAAAAAATCGGAACTCATTTCAAGAAGGAAAACATTTTTCTAGCTACAGTTTCAGTAAGCAATGTCGACACTAAAGAAATGCTCAAATCTAAAATGGCTGGTATGGATAGTAAAGTATCAGAGGATTTAATGGCGTTATTTGTCGATAAAAGTTTAATCTCTTCGGAACAGTTTGATGTTTTTTATAAAGATGATACGGGATATACTCGCTTTGTAGAAGAAGGACCTGAAACTTTTGCTGGTGATAATTCAGACGGAAAAGGTATCGTTCGGAATGTTGTATCAATCTGGGAATATTATTCAGAGGAGCAGGTTACTGAATGTATGTTGAATAACGAATTTATGGCAATATGTATTTTGGATATGGCTCCCCTTTATAAGTACAATAAGGATTACAACAAAGTCTGATTCAGTTTCATAGTGGTGCTATGGGAGAAAATTCTTTTTTCTCCCGTAACATTCTATAAATTTTATTTTAGGAATATATTTGACATTTTATAATTATCTGTTTATAATAAATATAGGAAATGAATAACCGCAGTGAATGCGGTTACCACTACATAAAAGTATAACAACACATTCACAATATTGGCATAGTGGAATGTGTTGTTATTTTTATTCCTTATCTATAATTGAATTTACATATTTTATGTATAAAATCGTTAATAAGGTTACGTTTACTGTTGCTGATACCATTAAGACATATATTAGAAAAAGTATAAAACTCATAAACACCATCTCACTTTCTGATAACAAAAGTTATCAAGTGCAGTGGCAACACATATCTACTACTATGTTCATTTCATATGTCAGCTAGTATAACATAGAATTTAAAATAACCCAACACAAAAACATTTTTTCGTTTTTTTTGATATAATTGCTTGATATTTGTATCAATTGTTATGAGAGTCAAAAATTTGTGAATAACTACTTTGACGGCACCAGAAATAAAAATGTAGCAAAAGCTACATTTTTTTATTTTACTTTAATTGTTGGGCTCGAAAAGGAGGTTGCCAAGTTTCGAGCAGGTCTGGGGCCTGCCGAAATGAAGGTAAAAATAATCTTGCAGATTATTTTTCCGACGAGGGTTGTACAGTCCCACTTTGAGTGAAATTTTCAAACTTTTTTACATTCTCCTCTATCAAACTATAATATTGCAAATAATATGAAACAAAAATTATATATTATTATTGCAAATATTTATAACGTTATATATAATAATTTTAATGCCTAAAGATAGGAGGTGAAAAAATGAACGAAAAGCAAGATAAAAAACAAAACTTATCAACGATTTTATTAATAATAGCAATACTAATTATCATTATAATGGGAATTTTTATCTATAAAATCTATACTGATAAAGAAAACCTTACGAGTCAAATAACTGATGTAAATAACCAATTAAGTAATTTACAAGAAAAAGTAGAACAAACCAATACTATAGATAATAACACTTCAAATACTGAAAATACCACAGTCTCTAGCGACAAATCAACCGAAATCACTTCTTTGTCATTAGGAGAATATTTATTAAATGAAGTAGATACATCTCATCCAGAACTTCCTAGCAATGAAGGATGTGGTGTAACATTAAAAGAAAACAATGTATGCGAAATTTATGAAGGCTATGGAAATACTCGAATTGGAATTTATACAATTGAAAATAATAAGTTAGTATGTAATACTATAATTAGAAGAAGCGAAGAAGGACCACTATCATATACAGAAAATGATATAATATTTGAATTCAATATCATAAATCAAGATAAATTAGAATTAAGTAGAATCGAAAACAATGCAAAAACTGCCGTTAGTAAAGATAGTGCATTAGATAAAAGTGGTTCAAACATCTATGACTCTTATGGCTTAACAATTGGAATGACATATAGTAAATCTAATCTGTAAAAATTTGCAACAAGTATATTTTACAATATTCAAAATTGAGGAGGTAATTTTATGTTACTACGGTTTTTATTAATTTCTTTTGAAAAATTACTCACTCAGGCTCTAGAAAATTATGACAAGATTAATGGAACTATAAGGTTTATAGATACTTACAGCTTTCAACAAAAAAATGAGCTTATAAGAATTCTCCAAGAAGTGAGACTTCTTCGGTGGCAAACAAAAGCCGTTAAAAACTAGAGGAAAATATCCTCTAGTTTTTTCATTTACGCTTCTTGCTTCCTCATATAAATAACCTTAACAAAATTCATAGATACAAACTTCTTTTGCAACTCAACAATTGCTATAGGTAGTAATGAAATAGCAATTATAATAAACCATTGTGTTTGAGTCAATGGAACTAATTTAAACACATCAGCTAATGCAGGAACTAATACAACAATTGTTTGAACTATAGCCCCTAATACAAAACTCCCAATCAAATACTTATTCTCAAATAACCCAATTTTAAATATAGATTGTTCACTTTTTATATTAAAACTGTGGACAAGTTCCAATAATCCTAAAGAAACAAACGCCATTGTTCTTGCAACCTCTAAATTATAATATTTATTTCCTATTCCAAATGCAATAAGAGTCAAAACACCAAGCATAATCCCTTCAACAACGATTTTATTCCATAATCCATCTGCAAAAATACCCTTTTTGTTATCAATAGGTGGTCTTTTCATAATATCTTTTTCAGGCGGTTCTAATCCTATTGCAATTGCAGGCAAAGAATCTGTTACTAAATTAATCCATAATAATTGAATTGCCAATAATGGTGATTTTAAACCAAGAACAAGACCCATAAATACAGTTACAATCTCCCCTATATTTGTTGCAATTAAAAAGTGAATTGCTTTTTTTATATTATCATATATATTTCTACCTTGTTTTACAGCTTTAACAATCGTAACAAAATTATCATCTGCTAATATCATATCAGATGCATTTTTAGCAACATCTGTGCCGTTTTTCCCCATTGCAATTCCAATGTCTGCACATTTTAATGCAGGACTGTCATTTACTCCATCCCCTGTCATAGCAACTACATTTCCTGCACTTTGCCAAGCTTTTACTATTCTAACTTTGTGTTCTGGAGTTACTCTTGCAAATACTGAATAATCTTTTATTTCTTTTACTAATTGTTCTTGTGAAATTCTATCAAGTTCTTTTCCTGTTATTGCTTTATCATGTGACTCTAAAATGTTTAATTCTTTTGCAATTGCTTTAGCTGTTGCAATGTGGTCACCAGTAATCATGACAGTTTTAATTCCTGCCCTTTTACAAGTACGTACCGCTTCTTTTACACCTTCTCTTGGAGGATCTATCATTCCAATCAATCCAACAAAATTCAAATTATCTTCTAATAGATTCATTTCTGAACTTCTAGGTAAACTGTCAATCTCTTTATAAGCTACCCCAATTACTCTTAAAGCCTTTTCAGCCATCTGCTGATTTTCGACTTCAATTCTACGTCTTTCTATACTCATTAAATTACATTTATTAAGCAATATGTCTGGAGCACCTTTGGTTATAACAAGGTATTTTCCTCTATTTTTATGTATTGTTGTCATCATTTTGCGGTTCGAATCAAACGGAATTTCTGCCACTCTTGGCATTTCTTTATATAATTCATGTTTATTCAAATTATGTTTAAGTCCATTTTGTACTAATGCAATTTCTGTCGGCTCTCCATTTACTTTTGTTTGTCCATTTTGATGAATAATATTACTATCTGTACACATTGTAGCCAATTTACTTGCTAACATTGTATCTCTAGCTTTTATTTCTACAACAGTCATTTTATTTTGAGTTAAAGTTCCTGTTTTATCTGAACAAATAACATTGCTACACCCTAATGTTTCAACTGCTGGCAATTTTCTTATTATACTATTATTTTTTGCCATTTTGCTTACACCAATTGATAGCATAATCGTTACAATTGCAGGTAATCCTTCTGGGATTGCTGCAACAGCTAACCCTACTGATGTCATAAACATTTCAATTGGGTCTATATGTTTTATCATCCCTATAAAAAATATAAGTGCACAAATTACTAAACATACTATTCCTAATGTTTTTCCAACTTGTGCTAACTTCTTTTGAATTGGCGTCTCTGGAGTTTCATCTTCCATAATCATATTTGCAATTTTACCTACTTTTGTATTCATACCAGTTTCAGTTACTACTGCTTTTCCGTGACCATTTACTACAATACTTGCCATAAAAGCCATGTTTAACATGTCTCCTAATGGTACATCATTTTGTGCCACCATATCAGCATTTTTTAATACTGGCTCTGTTTCTCCTGTTAAACTTGATTCTTCTATTTTTAAATTATGACTTTCTAATAATCTACAATCTGCTGGTACATAAATTCCTGCTTCTAATTCTATAATATCTCCTGGTACTAAATCTTCTGCATGGATTTCTTGTACTCTTCCATCTCTTATTACTTTAGCTTTAGGCGGAGTCATTTGCTTTAATGCTTCTATTGATTTTTCTGCTTTTGCTTCTTGTATTACTCCCATTAATGCATTAAACACTACAATTGCAATAATTATTATTGAATCTACATAGTCATTTTCTCCTTGAAAATATGAAGTAACCGCTGATAAAATTGATGCTATTATTAAAATTATAATCATAAAATCATTAAATTGTTTTATAAATTTTACTAATAATGTTTCTTTCTTTTTTTCTTCTAATTTATTACTTCCATATTTTTGTTTTCTTAAAAGTACTTCTCTTTGTGATAATCCAACACCTTGCTTTGTCCTTAGTTTCTGTACAACATCTTCTTTTCTTAAAGTTTCCCACATAATTTTCCTCCTCATTAATCTATTTAGTCTAATTTTATGTGGCTTGTCTTTAATTTATTACTCAAAATCTTCAATAACTTGATTTAATTCTTCTTTTCCATATATCTCTAATCCATCTTGCATATTAAGTAAATCTGTTTCTGTAAGATATTCACTTGAAATATTAGTTTTTTCATAAAGAGTTTCTGTTCCGTCATTATTTACAGTATATACAACAACTTTTCCATCTTCTATTTTTAGTTTAAAATGTTCTCCACAAACATCATCAAATTCTTTATATAATGTTATTTTTCCTTTTTCAAATCCTATTACTTCCCAATCAGAATATTTTTCTTGAACTTGTTCTTTTGTTAAGTTTACTAATTCTTTTGGTAGCTCTACATATTCGTTTATTGTATGGTCACATTTTGTATAATACTTTTTTAATATTAATATTGCATTTGCTGCTACTTTTTCTTCTGTTGATGATACTGCTGTTGTATTTTGGTTTGCCATCTGCTCTTCTTTATATTCTTCTGTGCATTCATCTTCTATTTTTTCTGATATA
This sequence comes from uncultured Clostridia bacterium, assembly GCA_934149155.1. Taxonomy (GTDB): domain Bacteria; phylum Bacillota; class Clostridia; order TANB77; family CAG-508; genus CAG-269. The sequence goes on from CAKPDZ010000004.1 coordinate 15,516, forward strand.
TAAGTATTTGTTTCTGGTATTGTTTCACTTTTTTTATTTTGCCTTACTATAAAATATGTTGCAATTCCTGCACATATTGCTAATATTATACTTATAATTATGATTTTCCCTGTATTTTTCATTTTTCTCACAACCTTCCGTTTTTCATATTATTACCAAGGTTGTAATTTTTATACAAAAACTCCTAATTATTCTCTTTTTCACTTTCTATATACTTATATGATATCTTATTGCTTTGACTTATAACAGATTCTCCAAGTTCACCTTCTAATTCATCTCTTGCTATTTTTGCAATTTTCCCTCCCTTTTTAGCAACTTTTATGTTTTCTCTTAATCCTTGTGGTTTCTTTTTCTCTGTAATTCTTTTAGTCGCTTCTTCTGACAAATCAGTTAATATTAATTCTATATTATCCATATTATCTCTTAAATTTTCTTTTCTCAGTCCTTTATATTGTTTATATTCTTTTGCGGACATTCCTGACCAAGCTTTATAAATTTCATTAGTTAAAATTGCATATTCAATATTATCTTTAACTCTGTTTTCTTTCCAGAGATCTGTTAATTTTTTTCTCTCTTGCAAAGCTTTCATTCGTTTTGAAATCCATTCTTCTTCATATCCTTTTTTTCTATACAAATCAATTGCTCTTTGCAAAGTAATCGATGGATCAAAAGTCTCGTTAATCCTCTCCTTTCCTAAATTAGCTAACCATCTCTTTATTGGTTCTGCATTTTTTGATGGAATAGATTCAATAATTCTAAACATTTCTTCTATGTCACATACATCAGTCATTCTATATTTTCCATCTTGCGCCTTTAGTTTCAACTGGTGACATTTTGTCACCAGTTCATCTCCTTCAAGTTTTAATCTTTGTTTTAATTTATTCCAATACTTTCTTCCATCCTTACTGGCTGTTACTACTTCCACTATATCAACAATACTAATATAATATTTTTCTTTTTTCTTATCCCATACTGTTCTTATAGTTTGAGTATCAAAAATTTTGTTAATTATTTTAATTTCTTCATTATTCATATCTTAATCTCTCCTTATTTTCTCGTTTAATTTTGTAACTCTGCTTAACTCGTATCCAAAAAGCCTTCTATCCTCACTTTATTTCCATCAATTATAATCATTATTTCTCCAGAAATATCAGTCCTATAAATCTTCACATTTTTATCATTCAAAGTTTCCAAAGTTTTCTCAGAAGGATGTCCAAACTTATTATCTTTGCCTACTCCGATAACAGAATATTTAGGATTAACTGCGTTTATAAATTCTTTTATAGAAGAAGTTTTAGAACCATGGTGAGCAACTTTCAAAATATCAGCATTTAGTACCTCTTGTTTATTAACATATTTTGAAAGGATTACTTTTTCTGCAATCTCTTCAATATCACCTGTAAACAACATTGAAAAATTTTTATATATTAGCTTACATACTAATGAATTATTATTTATAGCATTATCAGAAATTATATTTGTACTTGTTGGCCATAATACATAAAAATATAAGCCATTATCAATTCGAATTTTATTTCCAGCTTCTACTATATGTACATTAATTTTCTTAGCATTAACTATCTTTTTAAATTCTTCATAATTTTCAGAAGCATCATATTGCTTTCCTATAATTACTGTTCCTACTTTAATTTCTTGTAGAATATATAACAATCCGTCCGAACATGATCATTATCAAAATGGCTAATTAGCATGTAATCTATCTTTTTAATCTTTCTATCTAATAAATATGGTAACAATGTATTTTTACCAACATCATACGAACTACTACCTCCACCATCTATTAAAATTTTCTTGTTATTAGCTGTAACTATTAATGTGCTATCTCCCTGCCCAACATCTATAAAATAAATCTTTAAATTATCTGGAATTTTGTTAATTGAATAAAATACAATGACTAAAATTATTATTAAAATTCTAACTTTCTTAAAATGTGGTCTTAACTTATATCTTAATAAATATAAAGTATTTTTGATTCTTTCTTGAGTTATACTGCAATGTTTTTGATTAAAAATTTTATACAAATAAGCTAAAATACAAACTGTAAAATAATATAAAATAATCTGATAAATATCTGGTGTTATGACTTTAAAATTTGCAATATTTATTTTTGAAATTATTATTATTCCATATAGTGGAATCTCTATTATTTTTGCAAGTGCTATACCCGCCTTTATTGAAATTAATGATATTAAAATTTGAATAAAACCGCCAATTACTATTATTCCTATTATACAACTAAGCAATAAATTAGTTATTAAAAAACCTAATCCAGCAGTGTTAAAATATAATGCCATTATTGGCGCGATGATAATTTGAGCTGAAATTGATACAGATATTATTGAAATAATGTTTTCATATTTTCTCTGTATTCTTAAATAAACATATTTCCATTTTCTATTTCTTATTTTAAAGCTTTTTATTACTTTTTCTATAACTGGCTGAAAATATATTATCCCTAACGTCCCACCATAAGTTAATAAAAAGCTTATACTTATTAGGTTATATGGATTACTTATTAATATTATTAGTGCTGATATTGCAATATTATTTAATGTATCACTTTTTCTATATACTACAAATGCCATACATGTTAATATCCCCATAATACTTGCTCTTACAACAGATATACTGAATCCAGTAATAGCCATATATATTCCTAAAATTATACTTGCAATAATCTTACTTTGTCTTTTTCCAAATATGCCTTTAGTCGACTTCGTAGTTAGCAATATAATATATGATATGTGTAGCCCTGATACTGCTAAAACATGTGAAATATTACTGTTTGCAAAATCTTCCTTAGTCTCATCATCAATTCCTGTCGTATCTCCTAACATTATTCCTAAAATTATTTTTGACATTTTATTATTATATGTTCTTTCAATGTTGTTTTTTATCTTTAAAAATGCCTTATTTACAATCTGCATTATTGGATTTGCTTTATTTTTTGTTAATATTTCAATTTTTTCAGCCTTTATTGTTCCATATATTTTTAATGTTTTTAAATATTGTTTGTAATTAAAACCTTTGTAATTTCTAGCTTTAGCTGGTTCTTTAAACTCACCTTTCAGTATTATCTTGTCTCCATATTCTAGTTGTTTCTTTTTTGATACATTAATATATAATTGAGTATTCTTATACTTTCCATCAGTAACCTTTATTTTATATCTATCATAATAATCTTTTTCTTGTTTGTTTCCTATTACAATTACACTAATATTTAGTTCTTCGCCTTCATGATATAAATTTTCATATTTATTTTCTAAAATTTTAATTATTGTATTTGATATAAAAGATGAAATAATAATTGTTATAATAATATTGATTTTAAAAATTAGTTTGATATATCTAAAATATCTTTTTATTGAAAGAATGTTAAATTTTCTTTTTTTATATGGTAATTTGATTATAATATATATTACAAATAGAAAAAAATAAAATGGGAGTATACTTACTTTAAAGTATATCCCCCATATTATACCTATAATATAACCAATTACTACAATTAAAATTGGTCTATTCAATTAATTTACTCTCCTTGCTCCTACATATCTTTTGCCATAATAACTTGATGATAATGATGTTATTGTTACACCTTGGCTTGGATTTGCAGCATGTATGAAATTATCTCCCCCGATATATATTCCAACATGGCCTATTGCAGTATTTCCTGAATTATTAAATACTACTATGTCTCCTGGTTGTAAGTCACTTCTTGATACTGCAACTCCATCATTTATTTGTCCTTTAGATGATCTACTTAGTGATACTCCAAAGTTTTTATATACATATGATGTAAATCCTGAACAGTCAAATCCTGTTGATGGTGATGAACCTCCTGATACATATTTGCATCCAAGATAATTTTTAGCATATTCAACTACTGATGTACCTTTATTTGAATTTGAAGTAGTTGAGCTTGTTGTTTCCTCTGTCTTTTCTTCAACTTCCATTGGTGTAACTTTTTCTTCTTTTATTGTGCTACCACTTCTTGATGTTGTTTCAGTAACTTTTGTATCTGAAATGTATTTTGCTGATACATATCCTGTTTTACCATTTATTTTAATTTGATACCATCCATCTACTTGACCAGTTATTTGTACTTTATCATTTTTAGATAAGCTATCTAAGTCTTCACTTGATGCTGACGCTTCTTTTCTTACCATTAATGAATCTGCAGTTACATACCCTGTTTTACTTATCTCTTTTACTGTTGGTATTGTTTCTTCTTTTTTTTCTGTTGTAGAAGTATCTTCAGTCACTTCTGGAGTCGTCTCTTGTACTGGCTGTTGTGTTTCTTCTACTACTTGTTGATCTTGATTTGTTTGTTGTAATAAACTTTTTCTTACCCATCCACTTTCAGTATCATTTTCGATTCTACACCAATCATTAATTATCTCTATCACCTTTACATTTCCGCTTATTTTTGTTCTAGCTTTTGAATTTATAAGTGGTACTATTTTTAATGATGTTTCTTGGCTTAATGAATATTGTTCATTTTCTTTTATTTCATTTGTTGTATCTACAGTTGTCGTTGTTGGTTCTGCAATATCTACATTTTCTTCATAAAGTGCAATTTCTGGATTTGTTTGATCAACTTTTGTTTCAGTTTCTATTGGAGCTTTTGTTGCTTCCTCAGATGTTGTAACATTTTCTTCAGTCTTTGCATCATTATTATCATTGGTGTCAACAAGTTTTTTGCTTACATATCCTGTTATGCTTTCTCCATTTACTTTTGTTTTTATTTTATACCAATTATCTTCTTCTTCAATAATTTCTACCTCTAAGTCTTTGTCTAATTGCTCTACTATCGTTGAATTAGTATTTGGTTCTTTTCTTAATCTTACTGTCTCAGAATTTATTTTACCTGTTGTTGCTTCTGCTTTTGTACCCAATATCATTAACGTGCTTATCATTAGTATTATTATTGCTAATTCTTTAACTTTCATTTTTACCTCTTTATATTTTATTCTCATGGATAAAAGTATATACTTAAATGTAAAAAAAGTCAAGTGAAAATTCACTCGACTTTTCTATATTAAACATGCATTTACAATTCATTATATATTCTTTTCAACTAATGGAAGCACTTGTTTCTTTCTAGAAACTACACCAGGCATAACAGCAATATTATCATTAACTTCATAAGTTTTTGATATTGCATCAACTCTATCACCTAAAACAATAGCTTCTGAATTGCTATTTACAATGTCTGTAATTACAAATACAAATAAACTTAAACCTTTAGCTAAAATTTCTTTATTTATTTCTTGTTCGATTTTTGCTTTTCTTTTTAATACATCAGGAATACTTACTGTATTTACTTGTGCTATAATATATTTTATATCTTCTTTTTCTATTTTTTTAGCGTCTAAACGAATTAATTCGTCTTCTGTATATTTATCTAAGTTTGTTCCTGCTTTTAACATATCTAATCCATAAATATTCACATCTACATCAGCTATTTTAGCAAGTTCAGCTAATGTCTTTTTATCTTTTTCAGTTGTTGTTGGAGATTTTAATAATAATGTATCAGATATTATTGCACTTAACATTAATCCAGCCATTTGAGCTGATATTTCAATATTATTTGATTTATATAATTCAAATAATATTGTTGATGTACATCCAACTGGTTGAGCATAATAAAATAGTGGTTCTGCAGTTTCAAAATTGTTAATTCTATGGTGGTCAACTACTGTTTCTATTTTTGCTTTTTCTATACCTTCTACTGATTGTGAAAACTCGTTATGATCCACTAATATTACTCTTTGTCCTTCTTCTACTTTTTCAATTAATTTAGGTTCTTCTGCATTGAATTTTTTTAATGCAAATTTTGTTTCCTCATTTATTTCTCCTAATCTGCAAGGTACTACTTTTTCGCCTCTTATTTTTGTTTGTAAATCTGCCATTACTATTGATGAGCAAATTGTGTCTGTGTCAGGACTTTTGTGTCCAAATACTATTAATTCTTCCATTTTATTTTCCTATCCTTTCTAATATTTCTTCTAATTCTTCTTTATTAAAATTATAAACTTTATTACAAAATTGACATTTAATTTCTGCTTTTCCATCTTCTTCAATTAATTCTGTCAATTGTTCTTTTCCAAGTGTCATTAATCCATCTGCAAATCTTTGCTTATTACATTCACATTCATATTTAGGTTCTTTTGAAGCATCTATTACTTTTGCTTTTTTGTCTCCAGTAACTTTTTTAGCAATTTCTTCAAGTGTCAAATTATTATCTAACATTCTTGACATCGCACCTGCTTCAAATATAGCCTTTTCTACTTTTGATATTTCTTCATCTGTTGCATCTGGCATTGGACTTATTATATATCCTCCACTTGAACGGACTCCATTTTTATCTACTAATACTCCTAAAGCTACTGCTGTTTGTTTCTGCTCTGATGTTTGAAAATAATTTGCAAAATCTTCTGCAATTTCTCCTGACATTAATGGGCTTACACCAATATATGGTTTCTTTAATCCAATATCTTTTATTACATTTATAAATCCTTCATGTCCTACAGCTCCACCTACATCTAATTTCCCAAATTCATTTAATGGTAATTCAACATGTGGCTCTACTATACACGCTTTTACTCTTGGTGTATTATCAGCTACTGCAACTATTTTCCCTACTGGTCCATTTCCTTTTATTTGTATTGTTAATTTATCTGTATCATTTTTCATATCAGCTCCAATTAAGGCTGTTATTGTTAAGATTCTTCCCATTACAGCTGTTGCCAATGGACTTAAATCATGAATTTTTCTAGCTTCTTCTACCATATTTGTTGTAGATATACATGTAACTGAAATCTTTCCATCATAAGCTAAAAACTTTATTATTTGGTCTTTCATTTTTTGTTCCTTTCTTTACGCTTCTATTTTCTCATCAACTAACTCTGATGTACAGTTAGGACATCTTGTAGCATGATATTTAATTTCCGTTAAACAATATGGGCATATTTTTGTTTCTGGTTCTTTTTCTTCTTCTTTCTTTTTTTCTTCAATATATTCTTTTACATTTCCGTTTTTGTCTAATTTTATTGCCACTTCTTCACTAATATCTTTTATTTTACTTAATTTAGTCATGTATTTTAGTGCAATAAAAATTGAAAATGCTATTATTAAAAAATCTACTATTGTTGTAATAAAATTACCATATTTTATTGAAGCATTTCCTACATTTAATACCATATCTGAGAAATCCACTTTTCCTATAAGCATTGATATTGCCGGCATTATTATATCATTAACTAAAGAATTAACTATTTTTTGAAATGCTCCTCCTATTACAACACCTATTGCCATATCCATAACATTTCCTTTTAATGCAAATTCTTTAAATTCTTTCAAAGTGCTATTTTTCTTTTTCTTTTCTTGCTTCATTTCTATTTCATTCCTTCCCAAAGGCACAAATTATTTATTGTCAATTAACTTAGGCTTTCTCTCTTTTTCTTTCACAAAATTTCTATATCCTAAAGCAACTGCTGCAATTATCATTAATAAAAATGATAAAGCTTTCCAAATTCCACTATCAAATAATATTATTGCGAACATACCAAGAGAAGCACTTAAACCATATAGTATTAATACTGCTTGTTTTTGTGTAAATCCTTTTGCAACTAATTTATGATGTAAATGTCCTTTATCTGGTTTAAACACTGCTTTTATAGATTTTCCTTTTGCAATTCTTCTTATTATTGCAAACAATACATCAAATATAGGTAATCCTAATACTATTACTGGTAAAACTATTACTGCTGCTGTATATGTTTTTGCTACTCCTAATATTGATACTACAGCTAACATAAATCCTAAAAAGTTTGAACCTGTATCACCAATAAATGTCTTTGCTGGTGAAAAATTGAATGGTAAAAATCCAACTAGTGCTCCACTCATTGCTGTGACTATTATAGTGGCTATCATTGGCGAATCATTCATTAAAAATATAATTAATAATGATATACATGATATTAATGATATTCCTGAAGATAATCCATCCAATCCATCAATTAAATTTATAGAATTTATTACCCCAACAATCCACACTATTGTAACAATTGTAGAAAAGACATCATTTAAACCAATTCTATATAAAAATGGAATATCTAAATGTTCTATTCTTATTCCAAATGAAACCACAATTACAGCCGCAGTAACTTGTCCTAATAATTGTTGCCACCATGTTAATGTTTTAGTATCATCTAAAACTCCTGTAACTGCAATTGCTACTATTCCAAGCAATACACCTAACAGTTTCTTGCCATATTCTTGTTCTGCGAACAAATCTATACTACCTTCAATACTCATGACAATTATTAAATAAAACATTGATACTAAGAAACCAACTATTACTGCTGGTCCTCCAAATTTAGGCATCTTCTTAGTATGCATTCTTCTTTTGTCTTTTGGCACATCTACCGCACCAATCTTATCAGCTATTTTTATAGTATATGGAGTAGCCATAAATGATACTATAAATGCTAATAAAAATGCTATTGCTATATTTCCCCACATTTAAATTTGGCCTCCATTACTTCATATTTTCTTTTTCTATTTCATCTATTATTTGTATTCTCTCTTGATGTCTCCCGCCTTCAAATTCAGTTGCTATCCACATTCTTACAATTCTTATAGCTTTACTTGTATCTATATAATCTGCTCCCAGTGCTAATATATTTGCATCATTGTGCATTCTTGAATATTTTGCTTCTTCTTCATCATTGCATTTAGCACATCTTATTCCTTTAAATTTATTTGCAACTATGCTCATTCCAATCCCTGAACGGCAAATTAGTATTCCTTTATCACATTCTTTATCTTGTATTTCTAATGCTACTGTTTTTGCAATATCAGGATAATCTACACTTTCTTCATTAAATGTTCCACAATCTGTGTATTCAATTTCTTTTTCCTCTAAATATCTTTTTATCTCTTCTTTTAATTTATATCCTCCGTGATCACTGCCTATTGCTATCATTTTATCACTTACCTTTCTTATGTTTGGTAGACATAGTCTACCAGTATTACTATAACATATTATTTTACCCAGTGCAATATTTTTCAATGATTTTCTGCCAAAATAGACTACCATTTATGACAGATTTTAGATACTTTATATTTCAGCATCAACTGTTTTTTTGAAATTTTCATTTTAACCCTTGTCAAATCCAAACTTGTATGATATAATGGTACACGTTATAGATTATTTTTACTAAGAGGAGGTGCATCAAACATGCCAAATATTAAATCAGCAAAAAAGAGAGTTAAAGTTATTGAGAAAAAAACATTAAGAAATAATATGATAAAAACTGGATATAAATCAGCTGTTAAGAAATTTGAAGAAGCTATTGCAGCCGGAAAAATAGAAGAAGCAAAAGTTTTATTTGCAGAAGCAACAAAAAAAATTGATCAAGCTTGCACAAAAGGTGTAATTGTAAAAAATACTGCTGCTAGAAAAAAATCTAGTTTATCAAAAAAATTAAATGCAACTATTGCTTAAAAAGTGGAATTTGACCACTTTTTTTATTATATTTTTATTAATACAAAAATAATGAATAGAAAAATATTTCTCTATTCATTATTTTTTTGCAACGATGCAACTATTTTTTTAATTTTTTCAACCCCATTCTTTTCAACTTCTGGTTTATCTGGGTGATTGTATAACTTCCTATACCTGGCAATTCCAGTAATTCGGATTCTGAATAACCTGTTAATTTATCAATTGAATCAATTCCTTGCCTCATTAATTTGTTATATGCTCCATTGCTCAGCTTTAATATTTTTATCTCAGCATCATGTTTCTCTGCATGCTTATTTTTTTCAACCTTTTTAACTTCTTTTAGGCATTTTCCATTGTCTTTTAGCTCTTCTTTAATTTTTGCTAATGAACCTATTCCTATGCCTTCAATTTTTAACAAATCACTCTCTGTCATTTCAGTTAATTGGTTAATTGTATGAATGTTTTTTGCAATTAGTATATTGTATAATTTTTCATTTAACTGCATTTCAGAAATATATCCTTCTTTTGATTTCTTTAAAGATAAATTATATTTAGCAAGTTCTCTATTTACTTTTCTTGCTCTTTTATATCCCAATTCAAAAGATTTGTGATTTTCTTCTATTTTTAGCATTGCAATTTCTTGTTCTGTGTAGCTAACCAAATCTTCAATAGTATTAATGTTATTTTCTTTTAAATAATACTTAATACTACTTTCTAATTTCAAGTTTTCTATTTCAGACTCTCTTTCTATAAACTTCCGTTGAATTTCTTTTTTCTTCATATTTTTTCTCCTCTTTCGTTATTTTGTTTTGTTGCATCTTTTACCAAAAATATTTTTTTCTGGTCTATATCAACTATAGTTTAACAGTTTTATTATATCATTATTTACATAAATATGCAAGAAAAAATTGCCGAAAGTTTACCTTTTCGACAATTTTTATTCTATTGTTGATATTGATTTAAATTAATTCCATATGTTTTATAAACCCAATCATAATAATTCCATGTTTCAAGTGTATCTGGTTTTCCATAATCAACTCCATATGTTTCAACTGAAACTTTTGAAATTATTACATCATTAACTGGTGTACTCTTTTCTTTTGATGAACTTTCAGATGAAGAATCACTACTTGAACTACTTGATGATTCTGTTTCCTTTACTTCAACTTTTTCAATATTATGAACTATATCCATTCCTTCAATTACTTTTCCAAATGGTGCATAACTTCCATCTAATGATGAATTATCTGCTGTCATTATAAAGAATTGTGAACCTGCTGAATTATAACTCTCTGTTGTTAATGCTTTTGAATATTGTTGTGTATAATCAGCTCTTGCCATTGAGATTATACCTTCTTTATGTTTCAAAGTATTTTTGTTATATCCATTTGATAAAAATTCTCCTTTTATACAATAATCTCTGTCTTCACCATCTTTTACATCTATTCCTAAATCACTTAATTTTGGAGAACCTGTTCCATCTCCATTTGAATCTCCCCCTTGAATCATGAATCCTTCTACAATTCTATGAAATTTAAGTCCATCATAAAATCCATGTTGTGCAAGTGCCACAAAATTTGATACTGTTTGTGGTGCCATATCTGGATATAATTCAAGTTTTATTGTTCCAAAATCTTGGACTTCCATTGTTACTATTGGATTTTTAACTTCCATTGTAGCTTTTTTGTAATATCCATAAGATACGCCTCCTATTAATGCTACAATTAAAATTAATGCTATTATTGTTATTATATTTGAAGCTTTTTTCATTTTCTTTCTTCCTTTCTCTGCTAAGTTGTCAATAAGACTCGTCCATTTTAACAACTTTTAAATTAATATATTATCAAATGCAAATTGTTCTTGCATTTTCTTTAATGTTTGTTTTATTGTTTTTGCCCTTACTTCTCCAATTCCATCTACATTGTCTAAGTCACTTATTTCTGCAACTAAAATATGTTGAAATGATTTGAACGACTTTACTAAATTTTCTACTATGGAACTTGGCATTCTTGGTACTTTACTTAATATTCTATATCCTTTTGGATATACTGCAAGTTCTTCAAAATTTTCGAAACTTTCATACCCTAGCATTTTTGCAATTATTGGTTCTTTTCTTAGTTCTTCATGATTTAGTTTTGATAATTGCTCTAATATCTCTTCTGCATATAATTCATTTACTTGGTAGTCTTTTATTACTTGAAGTTCTTCTTTAGATAATCCACCAATCAATTCCTCTAGTTGCATATTTACTAGTCTTCCGTCATTTCCTAGCTCGTAAATCTGCTTTTTGATTTCTTCTACTATTCTCATTACCATTTCTGCTCTTTGTATAACTGTTAATACATTATCTAGTGTTACTATATCATTAAATTCATATTCATTCAAAATACTTAATTTACTGTCATAAACTTTTCTGTATTTTTCTAATGTTTGAATTGCCTGATTTGCTTTATTTAATACCGCTTCTGTGTCTTCTAAAATATATCTATAATTTTCTTTAAATACTGTTATTATATTTCTTCTTTGAGATATACTTATTACTAATTCTCCAGTTTGTTTTGCTGTTCTTTCTGCTGTTCTATGCCTTGTTCCTGTTTCTACTGTCGGTATTTGATATGATGGAATTAATTGTGCATTGGCAAATAATATTTTTTTCATATCTCCACTTAAAACAATTGCTCCATCCATCTTTGCTAATTCGTATAGTTTGGATGAAGTATAATCTTCATTTATTAAAAATCCTCCATCTACTACTTCTTCAATTACTTCTTGCTTATCTGTAATAAGTAATAATGCTCCTGTTTTTGCTTTTAGGATATTCTCAAGTCCTTCTCTTATTGGAGTTCCTGGGGCTATCTTTTTTAATATTGCTGCTATTGGATCTTCTTTGATTGTGCTCATTATTATGCTTACCTCCTTAAAGTTTTAATACTTATTTATTTAATCTTAAGTATTCTTAGCATTTCCCCTATATTCTTGACCCCTATTATATCTAATTTATAGTCATCTTTCAAGCCTTTTTTATTATTTTCTGGAATAATACATGTCTTAAATCCCAATTTTTCTGTTTCTTTCAATCTTTTTTCTATTAAATTGATTCTTCTTACTTCTCCTGTTAAGCCTACTTCTCCCATAACTACAGTAGATTGAGATATTGGTACATTTTTATATGATGATGCAACTGTTGCTATAATTCCTAAATCTGCTGCTGGTTCAGAAATTCTCATTCCTCCTGCAACATTTAAATACACATCCTGATTTCCAAGAGATAATCCTGCCCTTTTCTCTAACACTGCAATTAACACTGCTAATCTATTGTAATCAAATCCATTTGCAGTTCTTTTAGGTAATCCAAATACTGTTTGCGAAGTTAATGCTTGTATTTCCACTAATATTGGTCTAGTTCCTTCCACACTTGCTAAAATACAAGAACCTGATGGATTATCTTCCCTTTCAGTTATCAATATATCTGAAGGATTGGTAACTTCGCACATTCCTTCTTGTCTCATCTCGAACATTCCAATTTCATTTGTTGAACCAAATCTATTTTTTACAGCTCTTAAAATTCTATATGTATTATATCTTTCTCCTTCTAAGTATAATACTGTATCTACCATATGTTCAAGCACTCTTGGGCCTGCAATATTACCTTCTTTTGTTACATGCCCTATTATAATTGTAGTTATTTGTTGTGCTTTACACATTCTCATAATTTGAGATGTTATTTCTCTTACTTGACTTACACTACCTGCTGCTGCAGTAATTTCGTCTGAATACATTGTTTGAATTGAGTCTATTATTACAAGTTTTGGTTTCATATCTGCAATTGCATCTTTTATTACATCTATATCTGTTTCTCCTAAAAACATCAAATCATCATTTTTAACATCAAGTCTATCTGCTCTTAACTTTATTTGTTCAGCAGACTCTTCTCCAGATACATATAATACTTTTCCATCACCTTGAACTTTTTCGCATAATTGCAAAATTAATGTAGACTTACCAATTCCAGGCTCTCCACCAAGTAATATCAATGATCCATTTACTAGGCCTCCACCTAATACTCTATCTAATTCCAAATAACCTGTAGAAGTTCTGTTAGCTTCTTGTCCAACATAACAACTTAACGGTTTTGGTGTATTATTTATCTTTCTCTCTATTTTATTAGTATCAGTATATTTTTCAATTTTTTGCTCATAAAATGTGTTCCAACTATTGCATGCTGGACATTTTCCTAACCATTTAGGTGACTCATTTCCACATTCACTACATACAAAAACTGTTTTTGCTTTAGCCATTTTTTCTCCTCTCTCTATCTTTGTATCTTTGGGTCATTTGGGACCGGTTCTCAAATGTACCTTTTTCTGTAACTCTTGGAATCGATTCTCCGTTATGCATTTTACCGCAATTGTTATCCTATCATATTTTTATCTAAATTACAATACTTGGTATTTATTTCCTTTGATTTTGTCAACTAGCCATGTTATCATATTTATAAGATAATTTATTTATGGGATTATATCTTTTTTTAGGAGGTCATTATGAATAAATTTTTTGGAGAACTCAAAAATTTGGACAAAGATACATATAAAATAATGAAATATGGTCTATTATTTTCTGGCATTGTATGCCTTTCAGCAGTACTTATTTTATTAATATACATATTTTTAGGTATAACTCTTTTTTATCATTTAGGTTTAACTTTAATAAAATCAAGTTTTACTTTTGCTGTTGAATTTATTATTTGTGGAATTATTGTTGATTTTATAAAAAATAAAGGGATTTGAATTTATTGACTTTTGATCTTTTTACCTTTACAATATAATATATAATTTATTAATTATTGCATATATTAAGGAAGGTGGTGATAATATGGAAACATATGATGATGGCAACGCTATTCATACTGTAGATACAAACCAAGTTCTTACAAATACATTTTTTAGAATGTTTTTAGGGTTACTTGCAAGTGCTTTAACTGCCTTCTATGTTTATAAATCTGGTTTATACATTTCTGTTCTTACAAGTGGTAGTTATATGGCTTTGGCTATTCTTGAAATTGCTGTTGTTCTAATCTTTTCTTTATTATTTAAGAAGCTTTCACCAACAGCTGTTACTATTTTATTTTTTACCTATGCATTTATAAATGGTTTTACTTTATCAGTAATCTTTGTTGCATATGAAATGACTTCTATCGTTTATGCTTTTGTTGGAACTGCTGCTTTGTTTGGTATTTTATCTTTGATTGGTTACAAAACTGATAAAGATATTTCAAATTGGGGAACTATTTTATCTATAGCTCTTTTTGTTGGTATTATTTTAACTATTATTAACATATTTGTTGGTAGCACTATGTTAGATATTGCTTTAGATTGGGCTATTTTGCTTATCTTTTTTGGTTTGACTATTTATGATATGAATAAAATTAAGATTATGCAACAAGCTGGATTTTGTGAGGATGAAAAATTATATGTTTATGGTGCTATGGAATTGTACTTGGATTTTATTAATATTTTTCTTCGTATTTTATCTTTGTTTGCAAAGCGTAGAGATTAATTTTGAAATTTTTTGAATTTTTTTCAAAAAAGCCTTGAATTTGTTTTGGTTTTATGCTATTATATATAAGCGTTCAGCAAAAAAACATTTATCGAGGCGTAGCGCAGTTGGTAGCGCGCGTGGTTTGGGACCATGAGGTCGCAGGTTCGATTCCTGTCGCCTCGACCAATTAAAGAGATTTTTCAAAGAATTTAAGAAAATTCTAAAAAAGTCTAAAATGTGAAAAGGCACATATCTGTAAGATTACAGCATGTGTCTTTAATTTTATCCAATTCTATAAAATTCTTGAAAATACCGAAAAATTTTCAAAAATAAATTTCAAGAATAGCAATCTCTTATCCCATCTGGATTAGGAGGAATTGCTATGAAAGCAATAAAAATTAAAATGAAACAAGGTTGTAATTCTTCAAACAACCTTACAGAAATTGATAAAATATATTTAGAAAGATGTAAAGAAGATGGATATTATTATAAATCTGCTATTTATGACTTTTTAAAGAAAAATCCTAATAGTATTCAAGTAAATATATATCCGTATCCAAATTTACAACCTTTAATTAGCCAAAATGGTGAAAAATATGTTAGATCTGAACCTGATTATACTGGAAAAGATAATCTTTTAAAACTACCTAGAGAATAACCTTAAGACTAGCATTTGCTAGTCTTTTTTTATTTTATATAAATATATTTTTTATTTTTCTATGTACTATTGTTCATTTTACTAAATTTTTGTATAATAAATTTAAAGGAGAAGATTATGAATAATTTACCATATATAAAAAATTCAAAAGAATCAATAGTCAATTATGCATTAAATCTAAAAGAAAAAACATTTAAAGATGTATTATTGAATGACCCTAATATTACTGATGAAGATAGAGCATTATTGTTTGAATATTATAACAATCCTAGGTCAAAAGGTTCTCTAGGGCAATTAATAGAAAAACATTTTTTCTTTTATGATAACAATAATAATCCAGAAGCTGATTTCAATGAAGCTGGAGTAGAATTAAAAGTTAGTCCATATACAATAAAAAATAATGGTGATTTAAGAGCAAAAGAAAGACTTGTTCTTACTATCATTAATTATATGAATGATTACAAAGAAGAAGATTTTCTAAAAAGTCATGTATACGAAAAATGTGCTTTAATGCTTTTAGTTTATTATCTATACGAACCTAATAAGGAACGACTTGACTATTTAATAAACTATATTAATTTATTTCAATTCCCTGAAGAAGATTTAGAAATAATAAAAAACGATTACAAAATAATTATAGATAAAATAAAAAATGGTAAAGCCGAAGAAATTTCTGAAAGTGATACCAATTATTTAGGTGCATGTACTAAAGGAGCTAATGCAAGTTCTCTAAGAAATCAACCATACAGTAATGTAAAAGCGATGCAAAGAGCATTTTGTTTAAAAAATTCTTATATGTCGTATATTTTAAATCATTATCTTGTAAATAAAACAGAAGAATATGAATCAGTTATAAAAGATGCTAATGTGTTAAAAGAGCAAACTCTAGAGCAATATATTATTAGTAAATTAAGACCTTACTATAATCAAGATATTGAATTTTTAAAATACAAATTTGATATACCTTATCAAGTAACAAATAAATCTTTTACATACTTACTAGCTAAAAGAATGCTAGAAGTTGTTAATGAAAAAATAGAAGAATTTGAAAAATCTAATATAAAAATTAAAGCCATTAGATTAAGACCAGATGGTATGCCGAAAGAGTCTATGTCATTTCCAACATTCAAATATACTGAAATAGTAAAGGAAGACTGGCTAGATTCTGAACTTTATGAGACATTTTCAACTACTAAATATTTATTTATGATATATCAATATGTAGATGATAATACCTTAATTTTTAAGAAAGCTATGTTTTGGAATGTTCCGGAAAAAGATTTAAATACCGAAATAAAAAAAGTTTGGGAAAATACAATTGAACGAATCAAAAATAATGAATACGATAATTTACCAAAAATATCAGAAAGTCCTATATTACATGTTAGACCACATGCTCAAAACAAAAATGATACTTACCCTACTTTAGATGGAAACAATTCAATTAAAAAGTGTTTTTGGTTAAATGCTAGTTATATTAAGAAGCAAATAGAGGAAAGCGAAGATTAATCTTCGCTTTCAATAATTTTATTCAATTCATTTCCCATCTTTTCAATTAAACCAACAACTAAAGCATTTCCCATTGTGAAATATCTAAAGCTTTCGGGCATACCTGTATTAGTCCAATTATCATCAAAACCATTTATTCTTTCAGTTTCTATTGGTGTTAATTTTCTTATTCTTTTTGTTTGAGGATCTTCTATTGCATGTGAACTCCTATTTAATGTAGCTTCACTTGTTAACATTGTTCTCGCTGGTCTATCAAGTGGATCTGGGAAAGGAACTGCTCCTTCTCTAAAATGATATTCGTGAGGTGTTCCGGCTTTTCTTAAAATGTCTTTTGCTCCTTTTGCATATTTCCATTTTGCAATAGTATCACCTATATAATATTTTTCGTCTACATCTGTTTCTATTATTTGATATAATTTTTTAGATTCAACCATTTTAGGTAATACTTCTGTTGTATAAATTTTTCCATTCCTCATTATTCCAGCATTTTTAAAGTCAAATTTAAAATTATCAGAAACATCATATATATCTTCATAATCAAAATCATATTCTTGTCCATTGATATTGCTTTCTATTGGAAATTCTTTAATAAAGAAACCATTATCCAAAACAAGATTTTCTAATGAATTTGATTCTTTGCTTAAAGCATATTTAGTTCTATTCTTATATGCAAATATAAATATTCTTCTTCTTCTTTGTGCAAATCCATATTCAGCTGCATTAATAACCCTCCATTCAACTGTATATCCTAAATCATTAAAACAAGCTAGTATAACCCCAAAATCTCTCCCTCTTTGATTTGCTGGAGATTTTAATAATCTATCTACATTTTCTAATAATACAAATGGTGATTGTTTAACTTCTAAAATTTCTCTTATTTGCCACCATAATACACCTTTTTTTCCTTCAATTCCTTTAGCTCCTGTATGAGCTACAGAATAGTCTTGACAAGGAAAACCTCCAACTAATAATGTATGATCTGGTATAGTGGCTTTATCTATCATTGCAATATCTTTATTTATATAATTTTCATTGTTTCCAAAATTTTTAATATAACAATCAAATGCATGTTGTGATTTCTTTCCTGGTTCCCATTGGTTAGCCCATACGGTATCCCAAGTAGAATCTGATTTTTCTAATCCGTACTCTAAATCCTCCAACTCCTGCAAATAATTCACAAACAGTCTTCTTCATATTTTCTTCCTTTCATTGTGTCTTTATTTTACTATTTTTTTAAATATTTGTAAAGATCTTTTGATAAAATTATATAATATTTTTTCCAAAAGATCAACTTTTTTAGATATTTTTCTATATATTTTTTTATTTTCTAAACTTTTAGTCCATCCATATGAATCTGGATAGGTTAAATCCTTTTTTATAACTAAAGGTATAGTATATTTACTTAAAATAGCAATTGCACCATTACTTCTTCCAAGTTCATCTAGTTCAAAATATATAGGTTCTCCTTCAACTAAATTGAAATCACTTTTTTCCAATATTGGTTTACAATTATTTAAAGGAATACTTTTTTATTTAATATTTTTGGCACCTTTTTCTACTAATTCACTTACTTTATTTTTATAGTTTTCTTCCATATATTTGTTAACAATATCATCTAACTGCTCTTTATATTTAGTTGCTAAAGTAATCTCATTTAAAATTTCCATATTAAGTGTTGTTGTAAACTCCTCTTTTGTCAATGAATTTTGAAGTTCTTTTATAAATTCTTCTATTTCATCTTTTGTTTCGTTGTTTTGGTTAATTTCATTATCAATACCTAAATCTATCAATAATCATCACCTCGCTTTCTGTTTTTTCTTTGTACATTTGATTTATAAGAGAGAATTAAATAAGTTGTTCATATCTGAATTCCTCGTTTTGAATAAAAAATAATAATAAATAAAAAATAATAATAAATAAAAACTGTATATATTATACAGAGTTATAATTAAATTTGTTTTAATATTTATTCCAATTCGTTACTATTTCCTCAAAAATATTAAACTTTTTTCTGTGCAATAACATCATATATATGCCAATGCTTTTGTTCACCAGAAGCTGTTATTCCATCTTTTTCTATTTCATTAAATTGAATCAGTTCAAAATCACAAAAAAGATTTTTGACTTCTTGTTCTGTTAAAAATATTAGATTTTCTTTTGTTCCTGCCCACGTATCTTTTTTTCCGAAAAAATTTCCAACAAAATATCCGTTCATCTGAAAGAGAATTAATTATATTTTTCCAGATGTCACTAAAAAGCTCTTTGTTTGAAAAAGGTAGACTAAAATTTGCAACAATCAAATCTACTTTAGGTAAATTCATTCTACCAAAAAAACTTTTTTTAAAATTAAAATTCTCTGACTCTTTTGGACTAAGTTGTTCTCTTATACTATCTTCTGTATCTTCTTTATCTATAGATAAAACCTTCCAATTATTTTTTAGCAGCTCTATAGTATCTCTTCCTGCACCACAACCTAAGTCAGCAGCTTTTCCTGGTGATACATGAAGATTTATAAAATTAAGTACATTTAAATGTGGCTTTGCATTTTTTGTAATATTATAATATTTTTCTTTACTAATTTTCACCAATATTTTCCTCTTCTATTTAATTAATTTTGATTATAATACATTTTGATTTCTTTAGCTAATTCTACACCATTTTTATGTATTTTATAATTTTAGTATAAACAATTTGCCAAAGCACTTACGTATAATTATAGGCTTATATATTTTATATCATGATTTGTAGCTTTTACAAATTTTTCCAAATTTGTAAATGTAATTAATATACTTGCTGTATTACAATTTGGATGTACTGCTAATAACTGTTTATTTTTTAATTCTTTGTCAAATAATACTTCTACAGCATTGTTTGTATCATTTATTAATCCCATTGGGCTAACATGTCCTGATTCTAAATCTAAGTGTTTTTTCAATCTTTCTGGTGATGCAAAGCTAAGTTTTGTTGCTGCTGCTTGTTTTTGAATTTCAGCTAAGTTTGCTTGTTTTTCACTACATAATACTATTAAAAAATGCCTTTTCCCTTTTTGATCTCTTAAAAATAAATTCTTGCATATTTCTGCATCTTTAAATATTTTAGAATCTAAATTGTTCATGTCTTCAATTGTATATACTGGCTCATGTTCTACTAATTCATATGTTATACCTAATTCTTCTAATTTTTTTAATACTTCTTCCATAAAATTTCCTCCTTTTGGGTAGTTATTATACCATACTTTATCAAATATTATAATCTTTTATTCTTTCTTTAAAATCATTAAAATCAATTAATTTCCAAGACCAATTCTTATCACTTTCAGTTCCAGGAATGTTAATTCTAGAATTTTCATCTAGTCCTAAAATATCTTGAACCATTATAATCGGCATTTTGGCCTTACATTTTAGTAAATATTGCATCATTCCTATATTAACATTTATGTCATAACATTCATTTCTTCTTAAAAATTCTTTTAGCTTACCTTTATGCTCATCATCAAGCGTTTTATACCAACCATATATTGTATTACAATCATGATTTCCTGGGAATATTAGCACATTTTCATCTTCATTATCTCTATCATAACAATTATCTAAGTCAATTGAAAATTGCAATATTTTTTGCCTTGTCAAACCATATCTTTTCCTTAGTTCAATTGTTTCTTCTCTAATTTCGCCTAAGTCTTCTACTATTAAATTTTCTGTTTTGACATTTTTATCCTTAAATAATTCGTCAAAAAATCCATAGCTTACTCCATCTGTATAAAATCCTTCTTTCCCTGTTTTTCCTATTGGAATTTTGAAAAATGAATCATATCCTCTAAAATAATCGATTCTTACTTTATTAAATAATTTCAAATGATATTTAAATCTTTTTATTAAATATTGATAATTATCTTTTTTTAGATTTTCTATATTGTATACAGGACTATTCCACTTTTGTCCATTTTCATTAAAATAGTCTGGTGGTGTTCCTGATTCGAATGTAAATCGTCCATTTTCCATTTCAAAACATTCTGGATTATATTGTGTTTCTACTGATTTAAATACTGGATATACTGGCATATCTCCAATTATTTCTACACCTTTTGAATTTGCATATTGCTTTAATTCCAACCATTGTTTATATAAAATATATTGAAGAAATAAATAATATTCTTTACTATAGTTGTTCCTTTTGCTTGAAAATTCTGCATATTCATTCATTTCTTTTAATTTTATAAATTCTTCGTATTCACTGTCTGGTTTAAATTTTCTAAATGCTTCTTCATAATATTTTTGCTTGAAGTTGTCATATACTGCTCTGTCTTTGTTTTCTCGTGTTTCAGCATTTTGTATTAATCCCTGCTCTTTAAGTTTGTCTAAAGATATATAATCTTCTTCTAGTGCATAATAGCTTATTGGTGAATATGGATGTTTGTCACATTCGTTTATTGGCAATACTTCCCAATATTTTATATTATTTTCACTTAATATATCTATAAATTGATATGCTTCATATCCAAAATCTCCAATTCCATATTTACTTGGAAGTGAAAATATGGGAAGTAAAATCCCTTTTTCTTTCATCTTTCTTTTGTTCCTTTCACTAATCTTGTTTACATCTTCTGTATCTTCTGCAATCTACTTTTCCTTTTAAATAACTGCTTAGCTTTTCACCTTTTATCAATTCTTCTTTTTGTTGTTTTGATAGTTGCTTTATTTGATATTCTAATTTACATGCTAACGATTTTTCTTTGCTTTTCCATGCAGTTTCTAGTTTTATTGCATCATGTGATTTTGTATATTTTGCTCCATTTTTACTTTTGTTTATGTGCTCATTTGTTCTTTTTTCTAAATTATTTGTCATTCCTGTATATATTGAATTGTCTGCGCATCTAATCATATATGTGTAATACATTGTTTTTTCCTCTATTTTATTTGTCTTTATGTTGTTATATTATATTTGCTCTTAATTGTCAATACAAAAAACAATCAAGACAGATTCTACAATTGTAATTTTCCTGTCTTGATTACTGATACTAAGCTTCGACTGCTTTTTTTGCTAACGCATATGCATCAGCAAAAGTCTCTGCTCCGCCAATAAAGCCTGCCGGATGACAGAATATAGCAGTATCTACTCCTGTTACCTGCTGAAGGTTATGACCATTAAGTCCTTTCCATTCTTCAGGCACAGATTTTCTCTGCCCGAAGCCTCCAAGTTCATCTGGTACGCACTGCCAGTTGTAGCCACCTCTGTTGGATGGATATACCACAAACTGAACTTCATCAGCTTTCAATTTTTTTGATGAAAATACGAATTCCTGCCAAGGTACAAACTAATCAAGAATCATAATATGACCTTCTGATTTCTCAATGACTTGTTCAACAAGTTGTTGAGCTTTTGCTTTTGAAATTGCATCTTCTAAAGTATTGCTTAATACAATCTTTGCATAAGAAAATTGTTTCTTTGTAAATGTACATTGTAACTTCATTATCATAAAATCCTAATACTTTTATTTTACACAATTCTCTAATTCTTTCTGCAACATTTATATTTGTAAGATTATATAAAATTACTACTGCAAGCATTGATGCAACTATAATTAATACAATCATTATTTTTTCCAGCAACTTTCGTTACTTCTTCATAATAAACTGATGAATAACTTTTTATTTCTTCTGAATGTTGTATATGATAATCGTGGTTGTTTCATCAAGAATCTTTCTGTGAAAGAACCAGAAATTCCTTACACAGAATCTGGAACACTTTGGATTTCTTTAGATAAGGCGAGGTTGTTATTAGTACAACTTCTTCCGATACTCTTAAAAGAGTATATGCTCATTCTTTTTTTGAGAATATTCAAAGAGCCTGGGCTTGTAAAATGATCAAATCGCTGTAATGCAAAAGCTAGTGGGAATTTCCCGCTAGCTTTTGCATTATTTTACGCCTCCAGTCCATTTGCAAAAACCTATTTTATAATTTGAAGTTCCATTAACTGCATATCTTACCATTGCTCTATCTTTAAAAATTCCAAAGCAGTCGCATTTTTCTCGTGGATTTAAGCTTCCAATTTTCTTAGTACAATCAGTATCAGCATAAACATTTTCGCTCGTACTGCCATTTTGATACGTTTTCACTGGCTCATCACTCCCACTCTTTATATTCTTATCTATTGGTTTATCCACCATATAGGATTGAACCAAATTTAAAAAATTCTGCCACCCTTCACTTAAAGTTCTATGTGGACATCCTTTTGGTGGATAAAAATCTTCATGTTTTTTTACTTTGTCTATTCCCCAATTATTTTGTTTTAGTAAATATGCAGTATATTCTGCAGCAAGTTTTTGTGCTTCTTCAAACCTTTCTCCACCTGATTTTGAATAGCATATTTCAAGTGCAATTCCTTTTCTATTTCCACTTCCATTCCCTCCATCTGTTGCATTCCAAGTATTTCTATTAAACGGTACTCCTTGCACAATTCTATAGTTATCTATTGCACAGTGAAATGATACTTTATTATTATTTCCTATCATATAAGATATTTCTGCCATTGCTGATGCATCATTTGCAGTATTGTGAATTATTATAAATTCCGGTGTCATTTGATGCGGACATTTTATTGAATATTTGCTTTCTGGTACTAACATTTTAACTATTTCCATCTGCATCCTCCCCTATTCCATGCACATTATCTTCTGCAAATTCGTTTTCTTCTAAGTTTTTTTGATATAGTTCTTCTGTAAATTCAATTTCTTCAATTATTATATTGTCTTCCATTTGCATCTTTCCTTCCTTTATTATTATATGCTAAATTTTTTTATGTGATTATTTTCAAGAAGCCATATTAATAAGATTAGAAAAAAAAATCTCAGCCGACTTATTTATCTGCTGAGATTTTCTCTTTATTCAAAAATTTAACTTCTACATATAATTTATTTGCAAATGATTGCACTACATTTTTTAATAGATATTGTTCTTCTGTCATTTGGTCACATTTAGGAAATTCTTTTTTAGTAAATACATGTCTTATCGATACTTCTAAATTTGCGCAAAATCTATTATATGCTTTTCCCACTTCGTAATTCTGAATTGTTAATGCAATTAATTTTTTTATATCACTTATGCTATATACTTGTTTTAATATACATATTACTAATAAATATGCTATTTGTGCCCTATTGTATTTCTTCTTTTCTGGTGCTGGCATTACTCCTTGTTTTACATAGTTGTTTATCATTGTTTTTGTTATTACTTTATCTTCTTTGTCTATAAAATATGCACTTA
Organism: uncultured Clostridia bacterium; assembly: GCA_934149155.1. GTDB lineage: Bacteria > Bacillota > Clostridia > TANB77 > CAG-508 > CAG-269. Next base: position 40,016 of record CAKPDZ010000004.1, read on the forward strand.
AATATTTTTCTATATAATTTACTACTTGATCTAAATATAAATCTATATCTGGTAGTTCATTCCATCTTGGCATATGAAATTTTAGTATTGCTTCTATTTGTTCTTCCATTCTTACACTTCCTTTGAGCTACATTTTAACAGATTTTGAGTCTTTTTTCAAGTTTTTACATAATTTTAAAGACAGCTATTTAAGCTGCCTTTACTTATTTTAAAATTCTTAATGTATTAAATATTGTCAAAATTGTAACACCTACATCTGCAAAAACTGCCTGCCACATGCCACTAAGACCAATTGTACTAAGGAATAATATTAAAACTTTTACTGTAATTGCAAAAACTAAGTTTTGTCTTATAATTCCACAAGTTTTTTTAGAAATTTTTATAGCATCTAAAATCTTTGAAACATTGTCTGTCATTATAACTACATCAGATGCTTCTATTGCTGATTCTGAACCAACTCCACCCATTGAGATTCCTACATCTGCTCTTGCTAAAACTGGTGAATCATTTATTCCATCTCCTACAAATGCTACTTTTGCTTTTTCTTCTTTTTTATTTATAATATCTTCAAAAGCATTATATTTATCTTGTGGTAACATTTCAGATTTTATATTTTGTATTCCAATTTCTTTGCCTGTTTTTTCTGCTATTTGCTTATTATCTCCTGTAAACATATTTGTTTTAATTCCTAGTTTTTTTAGTTCTTTTATTGTCTCAATTACACCTTCTTTTACTGTATCACCTAAGTAGATTATTCCAGCTAATTTGTCATTTATTTTTACATATATCTTTGTTGCTCCTTCTTCGTTTGAATCATTTGCACCAACTAAGACGGAATTTCCTACTAATACTTTTTCTCCATTATATTGATAGCTTAAGCCTTTTCCTGCAATTTCTTTAAAATCTTGAACTTCTGCTATTTCTTCTTTATTAGCTTTCATAATTGACTTTGCTATTGGATGATTTGAATATTTTTCTCCCATTGCCGCATATTTTAATACTTCTTGTTCACTGTAATTTTCAAATGTATCGATTTTTGTTATCTCAAATTCACCTTTTGTAAGAGTTCCTGTTTTGTCAAATACAATTTCTCTTATGTCCTTTATTGCATCTATGTAGTCACTTCCTTTAATAAGAATTCCTTCTTTTGAAGATTTTCCTATTCCTGAAAAATAGCTAAGTGGTACTGATATTGCAATTGAACATGGACATGAAATTACTAAAAATATTAATGCTCTATAGATACTTCCATTGTTTCCTGTATATGGAATATCTGTAAATAGTGGTAAAAATATTGCTACAATTGCTGCTAAACCTATTACTATTGGTGTATAAACTGATGATGCTTTATTTACAAATGTTTCTGTTTTAGCTTTTTTATCTGTTGCATTTTCTACTAAATCTAAAATTCTGCTTACCGTAGAATTTTCATATTTTTCTGTAACTTTTACTTCTATCATTCCATCTACAACAATACTTCCTGATAATACATTTTTGTTTTCAGACACTTGTGTTAATTTACTCTCTCCTGTTAGAGATGCTGTATTTAAATCTGCTGTTCCTTTTGTTACAATTCCGTCTAGTGGAACTTTCTCGCCTTCTTTAACCAATATTGTATCACCTATTTTTACTTCTTCTGGTGAAACTTTTTGAATATCATTATCAATTTTTAAATTTGCATATTCTGGTTTAATATCCATCAAATCTTTAATAGATTTTCTGCTTTTACTAATTGATTTTTCTTCAAGAATTTTTCCAATTTCATATAAAATAATTACCATTAAACCTTCCATATGTTCACCAACTAAATAAGCACCAACACATGAAACAGTAATTAAAAAGTTTTCATTTATTTTTTTACTTGCAAATAACATCTTAAATGCATTTTTAGCAGTTCTAAATAATAAAATTGCATAACCTAAAATGATAAATATTGTACTAACTATATCAGGTAATTTAGCATATAAACCAATACCTGCAATTAACATTCCTATTACTAATCTTGCAATTTGAGCTCCTGTTTTAGACTCTTTTTTATTTTCGACTTCTTTCATTTTATCTGTAGAAATCATTTCAACATCAGGCTCTTGCTCCTTAACAGCCCTTCTAACCTCATCTACACTAACTGTATCAGTTTCATAAGTTAATTTTAATTTTGCAAAATTTACATTTACATTGTGTAAACCCGGATTTTTAGCTAACTTCTCTTGTATCTCGTTTGCACATGCTGCACAATCTAAATCTTTTAATATAAATTCATATTTTTTCATATGCTTCCTCCTTTTTCATTTTGCACATTTGGGACCGGTTCTCTGCTGTGCATTTTTACAACTCATTTATGTTCGTATCCCTCTTCTATATGTCTTTTAGCCATTTCATACATTTCTGAAATATGATCATCATCTAATGAATAATATACTATTTTTCCTTCTTTTCTAAATTTGACTAGCTTTGCTTGTTTTAATACTCTTAGTTGATGTGATATTGCTGATTGTGTTGAGTTTGTTATTTCTGCTATATCTCCTACACATAGTTCTGATTCTAATAATGCACTTATTATTTTCATTCTTGTTGTGTCTCCAAATACTTTAAATACTTCGGCTATGTCAAATAGCAAGTCATCACTTGGCATTATCTTTTTTATTTTTTTTACTTTTTCTATATCTACTATTCCGTCTTCCATTTTTCCTCCTTGTTTTATTCTTTCGTTTTCATATGAATGATTGTTCATATGTTTATATTTTCATATTAACATTATTATATGTTTTTGTCAATAGATGTGTTAAAATTTTTTGGTAATATAATAATTTCAAAAAAATAGCCATTTAACAAACTGTCAAGTGGCTATTTTTTTTAATCTTTTATTTACTTCATTCCAATTTACAATATTCCAAAAAGCATTAATATAATCAGGCCTTTTAGTTTTATACTGTAAGAAATAAGAATGTTCCCACATGTCTAAAACAAGTAATGGCTTACATCCCCATAATGTTAAATTTTGATGTTTTTCACATTGTAAAATTTCTAATTTGCAAAAATCTGGTACCCATACTAATAAATTCCAACCTGATGCTTCCACAACTTTGCTACTTTCTGTGAATTGTTCTTTAAATTTTTCGTAACTTCCAAAGTCTTTTATTATTTGCTCCATTAATTTATTGTCTGGGCTTGTTGGAATTGCAGGTCCCATATTTTCGAAAAATAATTCATGTAATATTACTCCTGAACCGAAAAAGCTTAAATCTTTTTCTAAACATTTTATATTTGCAAATTCTCCTTTTGTTCTTGCTTGTTCTAATTTGTCTTGTATTTTATTTGTATTTTCTACATATCCTTTATATAAAATATTATAATGTATATCTAATGTTTCTTGGTTATAATATGGTTCTAATGCATTTAATGGATATCGTAATTCTTTCATTTTTATCATTGTCCTTCCTCCTCCATATCTATTATATTTAAATACAAAAAAATTCATACCTTTTACAGTATGAATTTTATTAAATTTTTCTTCTCTGCATATTATAGCAAATCTTTGCAACTAGATTGTTGGGTGCAATTTTAGCTCCAAATTT